>JACDAH010000543.1 GCA_013695505.1 Chloroflexota bacterium
ATCGACGGCTGTCCGCGAGTGCCCGGAGCGTCCTGACTGTCTGTTCGGCCGCCTCGGTGACCGGGCGGTCACCGTCGACCAAGCCGTTGACCAGGTCCACGGCGGCCGCGCCGGCGGCGCGTCCGACCGCCTCGTCGTCGAAGGCGAAGACGATGTCGTAGATGCCGTCGGGCCCGGCAGCCCGGGTCTTGCCACGGGTCGGCTCGCCACCCGCGGCACGCTGCAGCTCCAGGGCCGCATGCTCCACGACGTGGCCCAGCCACGTCCCCTCTGCCATCCGACCGACGAAGCCGCCTGGCAGACCGGTCGAGCAGGCGTGGTTGGCCAACCCGGGCAGACTTGCCAGGAGCCGTTCGCCGAACCCGGCGATCAGGTTCGTGGGCAGCTGCTCGAGAGCTCCGAGATCAACCCGGAGATGAACGATCGGCAGGCGGGACCAGCGGTTCGGTCCGTGGAGAACGCGGGTCCGAAGCACGCGGATCGAGCGGTCATTGGCAGGCAGGCGGGTTGTCTCCTGAGTCGTGATCGTCCACATCCTGGGGTCAGCCCGGTCAGGGCATGCAGGTCGCAACGTCACACGCGTTGCGGGTCCGTCACGGAATCACCCCGTGCGGAAGCAGACTTTATGGCCGCCGCGGGAGGCGGATGAGCCACGCGGCCACGCCCGAGGAGCTCATCGAGGCCTGCGGACACCTGGTCGATCGGGGCAGCCCGACCATCGCGCGGCAGCGTACACGGACGGGAGCGTCGATGAGTTTCGATCCGATCAGCCGTCCTTGATTCAATGACCAGGCAAAACGGAGGAGCTCCTTTGAAGCTGTTGCTCGCATCGGCCGGCATCACGAACGCCTGCCGCACAACAAGATGGCCAACGCCGAGCGCTGGGCGGCGGGCATGACGTTGCCGGCGTACGCGATCGACCAGACGGCGATCAAGGTGACCGATAATGGCGTCGAGGTGGTCTCCGAGGGCCATTGGAGATTGTTCGACCGCGAGCCGGAGGACTAGGTGACGTTCGTCCCGCCCGATTTCGTCGTCCCGTTGTCACTGGAGACGCCGCAGTTTCGCCTCGAGCCTCTCGGGCCACAGCACAACGACGCCGATTACGCGGCCTGGACCTCCTCGCTCGAGCACATCCGCGGCACGCCCGGCTATCCCGACGGCCGGTGGCCGGACGACCGTTCGATCGACGACAACCTCCGCGACCTGCGTCGTCACGCAAACGACTTCGAGCACCGGCGCGGGTTCACCTATACCGTCCTGGATCCCGCAACGGCCGACGTCATCGGCTGCTTGTACATCTATCCCGACCGGGACGATCCGCAGCGCACGACCGTACAGTCCTGGGTCCGCGCGAGCCGAGCCGAGCTCGACGTCCCCCTGTGGCGTGCCGTCAGCGCGTGGCTCGAGACCTCATGGCCATTCGAGCGCGTGGCCTACGACGAGCGTCCGCCGGAGTGAGGGCCGACGAAGAGCTGCACCTCCACCATCTGAACCCGAATCCGCGACCGGAGATGTGACAGATGACCAGATACCTCGTCCTCCTGCGCGGGATCAATGTCGGCGGCCGGAACAAGGTGCCGATGGCGGCGCTGCGCGACCTCCTCGAATCGCACGGCCACACGAAGGTCTCGACGTACATCGCCAGCGGCAACGTGATCCTGAGTTCCGACAAGACGGCGACCGCGATCAAGCGTGAGCTCGAGGAAGCCCTGCCCAAGACCTTCAAGCTCGACAGCGAGCTGATCGCGGTCCTGGTTCTCACGCGCGCTCGGCTCCGGGCCATCGTCCGTGATCGGCCCAAGGGCTTCGGCGACAAGCCGGACACGTACAACAGCGACACGGTCTTCCTCATGGGCATCGACGTGCCGACGGCGATGAAGGTCTTTGACCCCCGGCCGGACGTCGACGAGGTGTGGCCCGGCAAGGGCGTGATCTACTCGCAGCGGCTCACGGCGCAACGGACGAAGAGCCGCCTCAACAAGATCGTGGGCACGCCGGCGTACAAGTCGATGACGGTCCGAAGCTGGGCGACGACGATGGCGTTGCTCGAGCGCATGGAGGCGCCCGAGGCCGACGCCTGATTGGCCGGTCACGCCATCAGGCCGATTCCACTTCCCTACAGCTTGTGCGGTGGCCCAGCTCCATGGAACGTCTCGAACGTGTGTCACGACCAGGGCCAACGCTCACGAGAACAGCTTCCGGTCGCGCATCTTGATCGGGACCGTGTAGGCGGCACGCCACCAGGCCTCTCCCCCAACGGCCGGCGGCTCGCGCAGCGTGATGGGCGTCGCCGCGCCCTCGGCCTGTGTCTTCGCGACACGGAAGCGGTAGTGATCGAAGAGACGCAGCGCCTCGACCATGTACGAGGTCGCGATGCGGCGGTCCCGGATCCGGAGGAGGTTCTCTCCATTCTCGAGATCGGCCGGCTTCGAGGCGTTATACGAGCCCGTGTAGACGCGGGCCGTCGGCTTGTCGAAGTCGATCACCACGAATTTGTGGTGCATCCGCGTGCCCGTTCCCTTGCTCGTGAGCCCAGTCGGCTCGGACCTGAACGGCTCGGGAAGGTTCGCGGTCAGGGCTTCGGGCCGGACCGGCTGGATGTTGCCGTCGGGCGACTGGAGGTTGATCCCACCGATCCGGCGATCCGCCATCCCGTACACGAACACGCTCGGATCCTCGGTCACGTGCGTGATCGCGTCGCGGACCGCCCCATTGGTCTGGTTGATGAAGGCGAGCGAGTAGAAGACGCTCGACGTGGCGGTCTCGATGTCATCCGCGACCGAGGCGAGCCTGGCGTTCGACGCTGCATGCGGTGAGAACGACACGTGCGCGTCGATCCCGGCCAGGCCCAGGTTTCGCCAGCGGGTCGAATCGGTCGTTCCGAAACCCACGACGGAGTTGTTGGCCCAGTAGGACGCGAACGCCTCGCGAAATACGCGGGCAGCCGTCTCGCCGCGGAGGACGATCGCGTTGTTGGCCTGGACGTACAGCCCGCGCCAGGTGAAGTTCGTGGAGCCACAGACGACGACGTTCCCGGCATCGCCCTCGACGACGATCGTCTTGTTGTGCTGGAGGTTGCTCATGTGGTGTCGCTTGACGTGGGTCGGCCCGGCGGTCGCCGACAGGCGCGTCGCGGCCTGCGTCTCGCCTGAGCCCGGCTTGCCGTGGTCGCCGCTATTGTCGATCACGATCCGGAGCCGGCGTCCGAGCTTCTCGAGGCGCTCGACGATCGCTGGCTCGTTCAGGTCGTAGGCGACGACGCGGACCTTCGCCGTCGGGTCGGAGAGCGCCTCATCGAGGACCTGAAGGATGGCGCTGCGAGCCTCGAAACCCATCCATGCATATGCCTCGGTCGCCTTCGGGTGCGTCGGGACAAAGTCGAAACCATCGTCCGCGACGTCCGGAAGGAGGGTCGCGATCGGGGCGATCGAGTCGTATCGGTCGACGAATGCCTGCGACGACACGAAGCCGCGGGTGAACGCGACGTTGAGCTCGCCGGGATAGGTCTCGCGGCGGAGCTCCAGGCCGACCTCCTGCGGGTCGCCGAGGATGATCGCGCGGGTGGCGTCCATGAATGCCGGCCGGACGCGGTAGCGGTACTCGCCGGGAAGCTCCGGGTCGTACGGGAAATGGACCCAACGGAACTTCTGGATCGGGGCCCAGAGCGATGACTTGACGTTCGCCCCACCGATGTTCGACGGTGGCGTCGCGAATCTGATCCGGTTGCGCAGAGCACTGAAGTTGACGTGGTTCGGCGGTTGAGACTCGATCGCGAACCCGACGAAGTCGGCGGGCGGCTCCGCGTCGCGCCAGTCCATCCCGAGCAGCGCCATCCCGTCGCCGCGGTGGACCTTCAGCCGGAAGGCCGCGTTCGCGTTGTCGCCGAGGACCTCGATCTCGCCAGCCATGTCATCCTTTCACGTCCCGGCGACGCGGATCGCGCCGCGGCGTCTCGCCGTCGTCTCGACTATCAATGAAGGCCACTTCGTCTCCGACGGGATCGCTCTCTGGTTCCGGGGCAAGGGCGATCATGTCGGTCGAGAACCGTTCGTGCCATCGAGCCAAGCGCGCACTGGGGCGACGTGCTCGTCGTGAAGATGGCCCGTGAAGTCCACGTCGACGAGCGGCTCATCATCGGCCCACGGCAGCACCGTCGTCTGCAGCTGGGCTGGCACCGCTTCGAGGGCCTCGATCAGGCGGTCGTAGGACGCGTCGTAGTCGGCCACCAGCTGGGCAGGAGTGCGGCCGGCGTGCTGAGCGCGGATCCAGTCGTTGACCTCGTGAACCGCGTCTTCGCGTTCGGGCTCCACGATCCACAGCGGCGCGGGCTCCGGCTCGCCACGGCCCACCGCGTGAATGCGGTTGATCGTCCGCTCCCGCCACCCCGTAAGGTGCCCCGCCATGTCGGCGAAGCTCCAGTCGCCCATCGGACCTGGCCTGTCGTAACGGGCCGGCCCGACTTCGGCGGGGGCCCGCCAGAATTCCTGATCGGCTCGGATGGCCGCGATCTGCTCGGCCTGGGTGCGCATGGTCTCCTCCCCTGCTCGTGTCCGCGCCACGATCTCACGAACGGCACCGACGAGTTTCGATCCGATCGGCCGTCCATGGTTCGACGACCACCCACCCGGAGGATCGACTCCCGTGAAACTGCTGCTCGCATCGGCCGGCATCACGAACTGGGCAGCGAGAGGAAGTCGTCCTAGTTGGTGGTGTACGAGGGGCTTCCCTACTTGAGGCCTTCCGAGATGAGGCACATCGGCGCGCCAGCGCGTTCCTGCTCCGCTGCGTGCCGCGCGGTTTGCGGTAGCGCCGCTCGAGGAGCTTCGACTGCGGGCTCCACGATCACTGGCTCGAGGTCGCGCTACCGTCGGTGAGGCGCCGACTCTCGTCGAGAAGCTGGAGCGGGTCTTCGCATTGCCACGCGGGCGGCGGTTGACGACATGCGCATGCTACAAGACACCGTGAGGGTTCGAGCCGTTTTGGGTCTTTCGGCCGTGCTGTTCGTCGCCTGTTCGGGTGGGACGACGAGCCGGGCGCCGTCGGCCGAGACATCGTCCGCATCCGGCGCAGCTTTGTCGGCATCGGGTCCGCCGGCCTCCACTCGCACAACGCCATCCGCGCTCGGACCTTCCGCCTCGCCGACCGCATCGAGCATCGCGGACGTCGTCGTCGGCGGCGATCGACCCGTGGCTGTCCACGTCCCTCGGGGTTACGACCCTGCGAAGCCGGCACCGCTCCTCATCG
>JACDAH010000028.1 GCA_013695505.1 Chloroflexota bacterium
CGCTCGAGGACGAGCGTCCGCTTGCCGGCCCGGGCGAGGTATGCGGCGGTGACGAGGGCGTTATGGCCGGCGCCGATGACGATCGCGTCCCAGACGCCGGTCGGCCCGTCGCCGCTCCCGGGTGCCATCAGGCGGCTGCCGGGCTGCGCCCGCGCGATCGGAGCACCTCGAGGGCGGCGATCCGGCCGTTGGCGCCCATGATCCCGCCGCCGGGATGGGTCGAGCTGCCGCACAGCCACAAGTCACGGACCGGCGTCCGGAACCTGGCATGGCCCGGCACCGGGCGGTTGAAGAAGAGCTGCTCGAGGGTCAGCTCGCCCTGGAAGATGTTGCCCTCGGTGAGCCCCGTGGTGCGCTCGATGTCGAGGGGCGTCTGGACGTTCCGGAAGAGGATGCTGTCGGCGAACCCCGGGGCGAATTCGCTGATCCGGTTCACGACCGCATCGCCGAAGGCCTCGCGCTGGTCGTCCCACGTCCCGAGCCCCGGTGCCAGCTTGTACGGCGCGTACTGGACGAAGCAGCTGATCACATGCTTGCCGGGCGGAGCCATCGTCGGATCGACGAGGGTCGGGATGATCATGTCGATGTACGGCTTCTTCGAGAAGTGGCCGTACTTCGCATCGTCGTAGGCCTGTTCCATCTCGTCGACCGAAGGGCTGAACGAGATGGCACCACGGAGGTGCTCACCGACGCCGGGCAGGCTCGGGAACGCCGGCAGACGGTCGACCGCCATGTTGACCTTGCCCGACGAGCCCCGGAACTTGAAGCGCTTGACCTCCTCTTCGAACTCGGCGTCGAGCGTGCCTGGCTCGAGCAGGCCGAGGAACGTCCGGCGGGCATCGACCGACGACATCACGACCTCGGCCCGGATCTCCTCGCCGGAGCCGGCCAGGGCAACGCCGACCGCCCGGCCGTCCCTGACGATCACGCGCTCGACCGGCGCCTCCGTCCGGATCTCGGCGCCGAGGGCTCGCGCCGCGCTCCCGATCGCGTTCGAGATCCCGCCGGTCCCGCCCTTCGGAATGCCCCATGCCCGGAACGCCCCGTCGATCTCACCCATGTAGTGGTGGAGCAAAACGTAGGCCGTGCCCGGGCTGCGGACGCCGAGGTAGGTCCCGATGATCCCCGAGGCGCTCATCGTCGCCTTGAGCGGGTCCGTCTCGAACCACTGGTCGAGGAAATCCGCCGCCGACATCGTCATCAGCTGGACGAAGACTGCCTGCTGGCGTTCGGGGAGCTGCTGGAAGCTGCGGAGCAGGCCGCCGAGAGGCAGGAGCGGCCGCGGGTCGAGCGAGGTCAGGTCCGGCGGGGTGATGCCGAGGATCGGCTTGATGAAGCGGGCCATCTCGACCATGAGCTGGCCGTATTCCTCGTATGCCTCGGCATCGCTCGCCGACCAGCGCCGGAGCTCGCGGACCGTCCGGCCGTGGTCGTTGACGCGCCAGAGGTAATCGCCGGTGCCGGCGGCCTCATTCCCGCGGCGGCTCTTCGGTCCGTCGCCCGGACGGAGCGGCGTGAAGGTCCCGTCGAGGGGCAGGATGTCGAGGCCGTGGCGGGGCAGCTGGAGCTCACGAATGATCTCGGGCCGGAGGAGCGAGACGACGTACGAGAAGACGCTGAACCGGAAGCCCGGGAAGAGCTCCTCGGTCACGGCGGCGCCGCCAAGGACGTGGCGCTGCTCCAGGACCAGCGTCCTCATCCCGGCCCGGGCCAGGTAAGCGGCGCTGACGAGCCCGTTGTGCCCACCGCCGATGATCACCGCGTCGTAGCGCTTGGCCACGAACCCCTCCGTCCAGGCTGCATGCGTTTCAGGGATCGTATCCGAGCGACGGGTGCCCGGGCTTCGTTCCGCTGGTCGGCCCCGGACGGCCGATGGGCCGGTGCTGCGCCGGCTCTGCTTGGAGCGACGAGGCGGTCCGGCGGCGGGCTTGCGACGTCCGGATCGAAGGCGCACCCTGACCCCGTCCCTTCAAGGACGGGCGCCGGCGTGCCAACGGCGGGGTAGGACAAGGCCGACATCCGGGCGCGACGTCCGCGGGCGCGAGGTTTCGATCTCCGTGTCACTCAGACACCCAGGGCGATCAGATCGGCTGCCGGAACAGATCACGGGCCTCGTCGGCGGCACCGTCGTGATCGTCGCGCTGGTGGTGCTCGGAGGGTGGTTGAGCGCCAACTACGGGCTGACCTCGATCGCCCCAGGGCTCGCCTCGATGAAAGCGAATACCGCGATCGGATTCGTCGCGCTCGGGTCCACCCTCGTCCTTGCGACAGCGGAGCGAGGACCCGGCCGGACTGCCGCGATCCGCGGCCTCACTCTCGCCGTCCTCGGCCTGACCTTTGCGACGATCGCCGAGTTCCTGCTCCAGATCGACCTCGGGATCGACGAGCTCGTCGCCCGCGACCCGGTCTCGACCAGCCTGCCCGGACGCATGTCGGTCGCCACTGCGATCGGACTCGCCTTGGCCGCCACGGGGATCCTGACGGCGACGATCCGGGCCGTGCCGCCGGCGGTGACGCAGGCATTCTCACAGGCCAGCGGGTTGATCGCGCTCGTCGCCCTGATGGGCTACGCCTACGGAACCAATGAGCTCTACGAGCTCGGCCCATACGCCACCGTTTCCCTGCTCAGCGCCGTCGACCTTCTCCTGGTCGCTGTGGCGAGCCTCGTCCTTCGGCGCGAGGGAGGCTCGGTTCAGCGTCTCCTCGTCGGCGGCCCGGGAAGCGCGACCATCCGACGGCTCGTGGTGCCCACGACGATCGTGCCGATCGTGGTGGGATGGTTGGTTCTGACCGGATACCGGGCTGGCCTGTACGGACCGGCGCTCGGCATCGGCTTGTTGGTCCTGGCGATCATCGGGGTCCTGCGTGTCATCGTCGTTGCGACCGCGACGGCGATCGATCGCGCCGATCGCGAGCGACGACGGTCCGCCGCGCGCGAGGCCGGGATCATGTCGACGGTCGCGGACGCGATCATCACGATCGACGCCGCCTCGACGATTCGCTATGCCAACGCGGCAGCGGACCGGATCTTCGGATTCCGCCCGGGCCACCTCGTCGGCCGGTCATTGACCGAGCTGATGCCGGCTGAACTCGTGGCGCGTCACCGCAGCGGCGTGGCCCGCTACCTCGACGAACGGATCCGGCGCGTCAACTGGGAGGGAACCGAGCTCACGGGCCGCCGCGCGAATGGCGAGCTGTTTCCGATCGACGTGTCGTTCTCCGAGTCGATGGACGATGGCGATCCGACCTTCACCGGCGCGATCCGCGACATCAGCGCTCGGAAGGCGCTGGAGGCTCAGGTCGCACAGGCACAGCGGCTCGAGAGCGTTGGGCGCCTCGCCGGCGGGGTCGCCCACGACTTCAACAACATCCTGACCGCCATTGGCGGCTTCGCCGCGCTCCTCATCGCCGACCTGCCGGAGGGTGATGCGCGGCGGCATGATGCCATCGAGATCCAGGAGGGGTCGCGCCGCGCCGCGGACCTCGTGAGGCAGCTGCTCGCCTTCAGTGGCCGCCAGGTCCTGCGCCCAGAGCCAACCAACGTGTCGGCCGTCGTGCGCGGCGTGGGTCCACTGATCCGACAATTGATCGGCGAGAACATCGCGGTCCAGCTCCCTTCTCCGCATCGGAGCGCCGTCGTGCTCGCCGACCCCGGGCAACTTGAGCAGATCGTTGTGAACCTGGCCGTCAACGCCCGGGACGCCATGCCCCGAGGCGGGCGCCTTTCGATCGAGGTCGGTGTGGTCGAAATGGAGATCGAGGATTCGCTCCGCCATCCGGGCGTCGCGCCGGGGACGCACGTCCTGCTCGCGGTCAGCGACACCGGGACGGGCATGGACGAGACGACGCGCGAACGGATCTTCGAGCCGTTCTTCACAACGAAGGGCGAAGGCCGAGGCAGCGGGCTGGGCCTGGCCACCGTCCACGGGATCGTCGAGCAAAGTGGCGGCCATATCTGGGTCTATTCGGAGCCGGGTCGGGGAACGACGTTCAAGGTCTACTTTCCGATCGCGGACGACGCCGCTGGCATTCCTGACGCCGACGCGAAGCTGGCGGCCGCTCATCCGCGCGTCGCTCCGGATACCGCCGGGGTGTTGCGGCCTGCAACCGTCCTGGTCGCGGAGGACGAGCCATCGATTCGGGCCCTGATCGAGCTCGTCCTCGGCCGTGAGGGCCTGCGCGTGCTGGCAGTGGGTGATGCCGAGGAGGCGCTTGCCCTGGCCGCCTCAACGGAGATTGACCTGCTCGTGACCGATGTCGTCATGCCCGGGCGATCCGGGTTCGAACTCGCCAAGGCCCTCCGGGCGGGACAGCCGCACGTTGCCGTCATCTTCATGTCGGGCTACACCGAGGCGGGCCTCTCGAACGAGGCCGCGATCGCCCGGCCCGACGTTCTGCTGGACAAGCCTTTCCCGCCTGCAGTGCTCGTCGCGGCCGTGCGCCGGGCACTCGACACACGGGACGCCTGATTCCAGGATGAGGCGTCTCGCGTCCGGGCGGCTGCTCGTCCCGTTCGCGATGGCCGCGCGTCGCACGCTTGCAGGTCGTCGCCCTCCGCGTCAGTCCGTCGCGATGGGAACGCGAAACGCGAAGACCGTGCCGCGGTCGGGTGCCGCCTCGGCCCAGATCCGGCCGCCCATCGTCTCCAGCAGCCGACGGCAGACGTACAGGCCGATGCCGGCCCCCGGTGCGTGGCGGGTGGCGACATCCGTTCGGACGAGGAGCCCGAAGATCGCCTCGCGCTGGTCCGGGGCAACGCCGATTCCTCGATCGCGGATTCGGACCTCGACTTCATGGTCGACCCGCCTCGCGACGACATCGATCGCACTCTCCGCGGCGCTGTACTTCAGGGCGTTCGACAGGAGGTTCGTGACGACCTGCTCGACATAAACCTGGTCGCCGGCCACTGGCGGCAGATCGGGATCCGTCGTCAGCCGGATCGAACGTCCTGACCAGCGCCGGCCGGCGACCGTGATGGCATGCGGCAGCACGCGCTGGAGCAGGACAGGTTCCGCGCTGGCCACCAGCTGCCCCTGTTCGATCCGGGTCAGAACGAGCAGGTCTTCGGTGAGCCGGAGAAGGTGCTCTGCCTCCGAGGCGATGTCCGGAAAGAGCTCGCTGGCCCGAGGATCCGCCTTGACGGCCTCGTTGCTGGTCAGCAGATGCGCAGCGGCATAGATCGTGGTGATCGGGGTCCGCAGCTCGTGCGAGAGCATGCCGACGAACGCGTCCTTGAGCAGCTCCCGCTCTTGCGCCTGTTCGAGCGCCCGTCGGGTCGCGAGGCGAAGGTCGAGCTCACTCATGACCATGGCCGACAGGTCTTCCAGAGTCGCCGTCTCGTCCGCTGTCAGCTGGCGTGGCTGGAAGTCCAGCACGCACAGCGTTCCGAGGTTGTGCCCGTCCGCGGTCCGGAGCGGCGCGGCCGCGTAGAACTTGAGCCCGAACTCGCCGGCGACGAGCGGATTGGCGAGGGCTCGAGGATCGATCGGGGCATTTGCGACGATCCACGGGCCCGGCTGGAGGATCGCCGAGGCGCACAGACCGGGCAGTCGCTCGATCTCATCTACGTCGAGACCGTGATGAGACTTGAACCAGATCCGGTCGTGGTCGACGATGCTGACGATCGCGATCGGCACGTTGAACAACCGGGCCGCGAGGGCGGTGATCCGGTCGAACGCGCCGTCCGGCGGGGTGTCGAGGATGTCGTAGCGGCGGATCGCGGCGAGTCGCTCGGCCTCGTCCGAGGGGATGATCGCCGGGTTGATGAGCGCTGCCATATTGATTGCCAGCGTATCGGGCTGAACCTGCCGCGACGATCATCAGGCTGTGTTTGCGACATAGAATTTATGTGGCAACCCAACGATCGCCCGACAACGCGCCGCCGGAGGCTCCTACCTCATGCCCGACCACCGAACATTGCTGCGCCAGACGGCTGAGCTGGCCGCCGATTTCCTCGACGGCGTCGATCGCCGGCCGGTCGGCGCCTCGGCCAGTCACGACGAGCTGCTCGCCGCGTTCGGCGGGGCGCTTCCGGAGCACGGCGAAGCGGCCGGCGAGGTGGTCGACCATCTCGCGACGATCGCCGATCCGGGACTGATCGCCAGCGCCGGGCCGCGCTTCTTCGGCTTCGTCATCGG
>JACDAH010000047.1 GCA_013695505.1 Chloroflexota bacterium
GCGATGTGGTCGCCGCGGCCGAGACGAACGTCCGGACGCGAGACGGGATCGGCGTTCACCAGGTGGAAGGCTGGGTCCATCCCGACTCGCGTCGGCGCGGCCTCGGCCGGGCGCTGCTTCATTGGACCGAGCGGCGGGCGGCCGAGGTCGCCCGGGTGGACGGCCGGCCGCAGGAGCGCGCCCTCAGCGCCTGGCCGGACCAGGACCAGGTCGGGGCGACGGCGCTCTACGACTCCGAGGGCTACCGCGTTGTTCGCTACGGCTTCCTCATGGTTCGCGATCTGGGTGCCCCGATCCGCGATGTGCCCCTGCCCGACGGCCTCGAGGTCCGGCCGGTCCGCGAAGCCGATCACCGCCGCATCTGGGATGCCGACAGCGACGCGTTCGTCGATCACTGGAACCGGGCAGAGCGGACCGAAGCCGACTTCGAGGCGTGGTTCTCTGAACCCGAGATCGACACGAGCCTGTGGCGGGTCGCGTGGGACGGCGCCGAGGTGGCGGGCTCCGTCATGACGTTCATCTGGGCCAAGGAGAACGAGCAGCTCGGCATCCGCCGCGGCTGGCTGGAGCACATCAGTGTCCGTCGGCAGTGGCGGCGCCGCGGGCTCGCGTCAGCCCTGATCGCCCGATCGCTCCAGGCGCTGCGCAACGCCGGGTTGACGGAGGCGGCCCTCGGCGTCGACGCCGAGAACCCGACCGGAGCGCTCCGGGTCTATGAGGCCATGGGCTTTCGCCGCGAGCGAACCGGGGTCTCGTACCGCAAGGCCTTCACCGCCGACGAACCCGCCGCGGACTGACCGCCGGCTCAGAGCGGCAACCGGCCGCTGCTCCGGACCATCTCAAGCCACGGTCGCTCGCGGCCGATGGTCGTCGGCGCGCCGTGACCCGGGAGCACGCCCGTCATCGGCTCCAGCTCGGCGAGCCGGACGAGTGATCCAACGATGGCTTCAGCCGAGCCGCCGGGCAGGTCGACCCGGCCCCAGCCGCCCGCGAACAGCGTGTCGCCGCTGAACAGGAGGCCCTCATCGGTGGCCTGGAGGCAGACCGAGCCCGGGGTATGGCCGGGTGTGTGGAGCACGCGCAGGCGGATCGCACCGAACCGGATCTCGCCGCCCTCGGCCAGGTCGACCGCCGGCACCGATGGCGGGATCTCGAACGGTGCCCACATGGGGCTCGGGACGGTCAGCATCTCGCGGTCCAGGGTGTGGACCGCGATGTCCGCACCGGTCGCGGCCGCAACCGCCGCGTTGTCGCCGGTGTGGTCCCAGTGACCATGGGTCGAGACGATCAGCTTGAGCGTCCAGGAGCGGTCGGCCAGCTCGTCCGCGATCCAGGCCAGTGACGGAATCGCCGTATCGATCGCGATCGCCTCACGCGAGCGCTCGTCGGCGACGATGTGGACGTTTGTCGCCACCGGCCCGACAACCCGGGTGATCCGCTCCATCGTTGACGCGCCGTGTCCGTCGCCGGGTCAGTCGATCGCCGGGCCATCGTCGGCCTCGACGAAGATCGGCAGGGCGAACCCGAACTCGGCGCCGCCGCCGGGGCGGTTCGCGGCCCACACCCGGCCGCCGGCCGATTCCACGAGGACTCGCACGACGAACAGCCCGATCCCGGCCCCCTGGGCCATGAGCCGGGCGTCGTCGGACCGGTAGAAGAGCTCGAACAGCTGGCTGGACGCCGACGCGTCGATCCCCTTGCCCTCGTCGCCGACGCTGACCTCGACCTCATCGCCGACCCGGCGCACCGCGATCGCGATCGTGCCGCCGGGCGGGCCGTACTTGATCGCGTTCGAGATGATGTTGCGGACGACGAGCTCGAGCGACGCGTCATCGCTGGTGACCGGCGGAAGCGCAGGCTCGACGTCGACCTCGAGGACCGATCCGGGGAAGCGCTTCCGCTTCTCGGCCACGATGCGGCTGAGGATCGGCCGAAG
This sequence comes from Chloroflexota bacterium, assembly GCA_013695505.1. Taxonomy (GTDB): domain Bacteria; phylum Chloroflexota; class Limnocylindria; order Limnocylindrales; family CSP1-4; genus CF-46. The sequence goes on from JACDAH010000047.1 coordinate 1,937, forward strand.
GAGCACCGGGTCCCGGCCGCCGACGACCACGTGACGCTCCGCCCTGGCGAGGACGAGGAGATTCTCGACGAGGCGCTCGAGCCGCTCGCTCTCGGTGATGATGTCGCCGATGATCTCCTGGCGGGTCGCCTCATCGACGTGCTCGCGACGAAGGACCTGGCTGCCGCCGTAGATCGCGGTGACCGGGGTACGGAGCTCGTGGCTGAGCATGCCCACAAAGACGTCGCGGAGCTCGTCGGCCTGCTTGCGCTCGGTGATGTCGAGGACGACGCCGATCGATCGCAGCGGTCGACGCGTCGGGCCGGGCTCGGGCTCCGTGAAGTAGGTCTGGCCATGGGTCGAGACCCAGCGGACGCTTCCATCGGGCCGGACCATCCGGTACTCATGGTCGAACGACCCGTCGCTCAATGGCGACTGGGCCGCGACAAATCGCTCGAGGGTGGTATCGCGGTCGTCCGGATGGATGGCGGAATCCTCGGGCGACGCTGCCTCACCGTCGGTGCCGAGGATGCGATGGAGCTCCGGTGACCAGTACATCCCGGCGTTCTCGAGGTCGTAGTCATACAGCCCGAACCCGCCGACCTCGGCCGCGAGCCGGAGGCGCTCCTCGCGCCCGCGGATCGTCTCCTCGGTCGTTCGCCGGTCGGTCGTATCCATCCCGATCCCGTGCAGCATCGTCGGCCGGCCGTCCTCGTACGTTGCCCGCCCACGGCCCTCCATCCAGCGCATCGTGCTGTCGGCGTGCTGGAACCGGAACTCCACGACGTAGTCGTTGCCGCTCTCGATCGCGCCGGCGACTGCCGCCGAGACCGCCGCCCGGTCGTCGGCATGGACCAGCGCGAGAAACGCTCCCTCGTGCCCGGCGAAGGCGCCCGGCGGCAGGCCGAACAGCTCCTCGAGCTCCGGGCTCCACGTGACCTCCTCGGTCCGGAGGTCACGCTGCCACCAGCCGATCTGGCCACCGCGCATCGCGAGGGCCAGGGCGGACTGGGTCCGGCGCAGCTTCGCCTCGGCGTCGTGGACGGCATGGATGTCGGTCGCGGTTCCGTACCAAAGGGTGCCGCTGTCCGGCGCCGGCATCGCGATGCCGCGGCTGAGGTGCCAGCGGTATTCGCCGTCCGCCATCCGGAGGCGATGCTCGTGCTCATACTCGGTCGCGCCGGCGATGGCCGCGGACCATGCGGCGGCTGTTCCCTCGAGATCGTCGGGATGGACGATCGACTCCCACCGCCAGCCGTCGCCGTCCTCGCCGCGATGGGCGTCGTACGCCTCGATCCGGCGGCTGTACTCGATCACGATGCCGTCGGGCGTGGCCACCCAGACGAGGTGCGGGACCGCGTCGGCCAGGCCACCGAGAAAGGTTGCCACCCGGGCGCCCGTCGCCCCCCTGGTCGGCGGACGCGCCATCAGGCCTCGAGCTTCGACTTCATGCAGTCGAAGGTCTGGCCGATCATCTTGTTGGCCGTTCCCTCGATCAGGCGCGATCCAAGAGAGGCAAGGCTGCCCGCGATCGCCACGTCGGCGCTCCAGTCCATCCGGGTGCCGCCGGTCCGGTTGTCGCCAAGGGTCATCGTCGCCGTCGCGTCGACGGCGCTCCCGGGCGCCTGACCGTGGGCCTTGATGACCGCGTGGTCGGGGGCCGTCGTCTCGGCCATCTCCATGCTCACGACGAACCTGGCGCTGATGAAGCCGATCCCGACCTTGGCGGTCGCCTTGAAGTGGGTGTCATCGATGATCTCGATCGACTCGACGCCGGGCCCGCACCGGCCAACCTGGTTCGGGTCGATCACGAACGCCCAGACGCGATCGCGGGGGGCATCGATGTCGACGGATCCGGCGAACTTCATGCGGACCTCCGGTCGATCCGGCGACGTCCGCCGGCGGGATTTGATCGGTGCTGCCCGATCGGCCGACCGATGATACCGGCGCGTCGACATGGCGGCCCGTGGCGTCCCCTTGGTCATCGGGTGCCTGTGGCCCGCTTGTCGATTCGGCGCCCGCCGTTCGTCGTCCATGTGACAGGGCGGACCGGATGCGGCCGCCGAAGCGGTTCGAGGAGGTCTCATCACATGGGAACCAAGGTCATCCACGTCGAGGTCACCGGCAAGGACGGGCCCAGGCTCCAGAGGTTCTACAGCGACATCTTCGGCTGGAGCCTGGACACGAACAATCCGGGCGGCTACGGGATGTACCGCCAGGACGACGGCCTCACCGGGGGCATCGGGGCCGCGCAGGACGGCGGCGCCGGCAACGTCACGTTCTACGTCCACACCGACAACCCGCAGGGCGTCCTCGACAAGGTCGCCGCCAGCGGCGGCCAGGTCATCATGCCGCTCACCGAGGTCGCTCCGGAGACGACGATCGCCCTGTTCGCGGATCCCGAAGGGCACGTCGTCGGGATCATGTAGTCCGCTCGCCTGTGCGGGGAAGCCGGATGCCGGGCCACCGGTCTGGTGGCCCGGCTTCTCGCCGTTCTTGCCGAGCCGTTGCCGGGTCAGGCGGCGGTTGGCGCGACCTCGTCGATGGCGGCCCGGACCGCGGTGACCAGGTCGCTTGGGCTGAACGGCTTGTCGATGAACCGGGCGTCCGACGGCAGGTTCGCGCCGACGCCCGCCCCACCGGCCGTGTAGCCGGACGTGAACAGGACCCGAAGCCCGGGCCGGAGCGCCTGGAGGTGGGCGGCCAGCTCCGGGCCGGGCACGCGGGGCATGATCACGTCGGTCAGCAGAAGGTCGATCCGTCCGTCATGGGCCGCCGCGGTGGCCAGCGCACCGTCGGCTCCGCTCGCGGCGAGGACCCGGAACCCAGCTCGCTCGAGAACCCGCGTCGCAAGGACGCGGACGAGATCCTCGTCCTCCACCAGGAGGACCGTCTCGTGGCCGGGGGCCGGCACCAGACAAGGTGCGAGCGATTCAGAGGGCAGGTCGTCCGACTGCGGCAGGACGATCCGGAACGTCGTCCCGACGCCTTCCTCCGAGTCGACCCACACGTGGCCACCGGCACCGGTGACGATGCCGTGGACGGTCGCGAGGCCGAGCCCGGTCCCCTCGTCCGGGCCCTTGGTGGTGAAGAACGGATCGAACACCCGCTCGGCCACCTCGGGCGTCATGCCCATGCCGTCATCGGCCACGGTCAGCGCGATGTACGGCCCGTCGGCCATGTCGATGCGACCTCCAATCGCCTTCCCGTCAACCGCGATATTGGCGACCTCCACCCGGATCCGCCCGCCGTTCGGGAGCGCGTCGCGAGCATTCACCACGAGATTGATCAGGAGCTGCTCGACCTGCGATCCGGCGATCCGGACGTGCCCTTCGTCGGTCGTGGCGAGGACGAGGTCGATGTGCTCGCCGATGAGGCCGCGGACCATCGGCTCGAC
>JACDAH010000082.1 GCA_013695505.1 Chloroflexota bacterium
GTCCTACGCGGCATTGGAAGGCAATTCGGCCATCGAGAAGGGCGCCTGCCCGAGCTGACAGATCGCGAGGCTTCGAGGGGAGCGGACGCTCCCCTCGAACGCGCCGACCGTGGCAGTGGCCGACCCGCCGGCTGGTGCTCGTCCCCGCCATGACGTTCGTGGCCGTCGTGGACGATCGCACGCTGAGGCTGCTGACGGGTGAGAAGATCCCTTCGACTCGCGGGAGGCCGGACCATCCGGCGCCATTCGAACGCTCTTGCCGCGCGAGCGGTCTGGAAGGGAAGATGCCCGATGAAGGCTAGCCGTTCCTTGCCGGCCCTGGTCAGCGGCATCGTGTTGGCAAGTCTGCTCGGCGCTTGTTCGGCCGGGATCGGAAGCAGTCCGAGCCCTCGCGCCATCCCACGGGTCGGTCTCATGCATGTCGGAACGGACCACAACCCGCCATCCCTTGGCACGCTCGCGTCGCGGCTAGGCGAACTAGGCTGGTTCGACGGCTCTCCCGACGCGGTGATGAGCCAGCTCGTCGGCGACGGGACGGCGAAGGTTGCGGGCAAGATGGCAAAGCTTCAGGGTGAGTCAGTCAGTCCGCGGATCGAACTGATCTGGCGCAACCTCGAAAAGGACCAGGTCGAAGCCCAGGCAGCTGCCTACGTTGACGAGCACGTCGACGTCATCGTCGCGTTCGAGGACAGCTCTATCGCCGCCGCCCAACGTGCGACAGCGCAGATGGAGCACCCCATCCCAGTGGTCTTCCTTCACCCGTCCGATCCGGTTCGCGACGGCCTCGTCGAGAGCCTGCCCCACCCAGGGGGGAATCTGACCGGTGTGTTCGGAGCGCGGGATCCTGTCGTCAGGCAGCTCGAGCTCTACCACCAGATCATGCCTGCGCTGCGCCGGTTACTCACGCTGGTCGACTCGACCGACAAGGCGACGCCCGTCCTGCTGAAAGAGGCAAAAGATGCCGCGGAACGGCTCGGGCTCGCGTTGGACATCCGCGAAGCCTCCACCGCGGGCGACATCGAGAAGGCCTTCCAATCGCTTGCCCCCGGAGAGGTCGATGGGGCATTCCTCCTGTCGCCGAGCCTTCGCCTGAACTTCTCGAAGCGCACGATCGAGCTCGCGACGGAAGCCGACTTGCCCGTGCAGGCCCACCGCAAGGAATGGGTGGAGCAGGGCGCGCTCTTCTCGTTGGGCGTCGACGTGGGACCGGTCGGGGACAAAGGCGCCCGCTTCGTGGATAGCATCCTGCGCGGCACGCCGCCGGCGGAGCTTCCCGTCGAGGAGGTCCCGAAGATCCAATTCGCGATCAATCTCGCCAGGGCCCGGCAGCTCGGCATCGACGTGCCAGAGGACGTGATCACACGCGCCGACGTTGTCTACCGCTAGGCGGGACCCAATCTGGAGTCAGGGATCGTGACTGCGTCCCCTCGGTTGCATCACCGCCTGATCTGGAAATACACAGCGGTCGTCGTCCTTCTGGTTGCTGCAGCCATCGTCTCGGTCGGCGTGACCGAGCTCTACTTCTCGTACGAGGACAGCAAGCTGGCGGTGACGGGCGTGGAGGCAGACAAAGCCTCGTCCGCCGCCGTTTCAATCGATCAGTTCATCCGGGAGATCGTCGAAGACCTCAATAGCGTGGCAGGGTCGCAGGTTGACCCGGATCGCACTGTGCGTCTTCAGGAGTTTGGGGGGCTCCTCCAGCGCCAGAAGATCTTCAGCGAGCTGATCTATCTGGATGCGACTGGGCGAGATTGCGTGCACGCCTATTCGTTCGAGATCAACAAGATCGAGACCGACGTCTGCGGGGACGATCGCTCCAACAATCCGGAGTTCCTTCGCACGAAAGCCGAACAGCCGTACTTCGGCGACATCGCGTTCAACGCTGGCGATGGCAGGCCCCACATGACATTGGCGGTGGTCGAGCGGAATCCCGGAGCGGGCGTCATCGTGGCCGACGTCGACCTGGGGTCGGTCGTGGACGCGATCGCCCGGGCGCGGACCGGCAAGGCGGGTTACTCGTACGCCGTCAACGCTCGTGGCGAGCTGATCGCCCATCCCGATAAGAACCTCGTCCTCGCGCACACGAGCTTCGCCGAGCTGCCGCAAGTGCGAGCCGCCTTGGATGGAGCCGCCACGACTCGTCCAGACGGGGTGGCCACCGGACGGAACCCCGACGGGACAGAGGTGCTGAGCGCCTACCAGCGCGTGGCCGCGCCCGGTTGGTGGGTCTTCTTCGAGGAACCGCTCAGCGAGGCGTTCGCGCCAGTCGAGTCGGCGATCTGGCGGACTGCGTTGCTGCTGGTGGTCTTCCTCCTCGTTGCGATCGTGACAAGCGTGTTGCTGGCGCGCAATCTCGTGAGGCCCATCGAGTCGATCCAGGTCGCTGCGGCGAAGATCGGCTCAGGGGCGCTCGATCAACGGATCGAGATGTCGAGCCGCGACGAGCTCGGCGCGCTCGCCGGGGAATTCAACAGGATGGCGGCCCGGCTACAGGCGTCCTATGCCGGGCTCGAGCGCGATGTCCAGGAGAGGACGCAGGAGCTCGCCACCGCACTTGGCAAGCTGGACCAAAAATCCCGTGAGCTGGAGGCGGCCAGCCATCACAAATCGGCGTTCCTGGCCGACATGTCGCATGAGCTGCGGACTCCGTTGAACGCCATCAGCGGCTTCTCACAGGTGTTGCGCAAGCAGCTGCTCGGCGAGATCAACGAGAAGCAGGCCGAGTACCTGGACGACATTCTCGCCTCGTCACGGCACCTGCTGTCGCTCATCGATGACGTGCTTGACCTTGCGAAGGTCGAGGCAGGCCAGATCGAGCTCGAGGTCACGCCCTTCTCGCTGCGCGAGGCGCTGGAGCGCGGGGTGGTGATCGTGCGCGAGCGCGCGGCCAGGGAGGACGTCCAAGTGACGATCTCATCGGATCCCACCGTGGACACGGTTGTGGGC
>JACDAH010000488.1 GCA_013695505.1 Chloroflexota bacterium
GCTTTCGGGCGCGCCGGGTCGACCCGGTGGTCGTTCGGGCCGGGGTGGCCGGGGTGGCCGGGTCAATGGCGGGCGCGGCGGTCGCGGTCCTCGGCGTCGCCGTCGTCGCAGTCGTGGCTGAGATTGCCTTTCGCGGACGACCGCGCGTCCCGGTGCCACGCGGCGTCGGCGTCGTCGCGGCCGTCGTCTTGCGGGTGGTTGCCTTGCGGGTGGTCGTCTTGCGGCTGCTCGCCGCACGCGTCCTGCGCGTCGTCGGGGTCGCCCGGGTCTGGAGATCCCGCAGGCCTGCAATGAGGGCTCCCAGCTCGGCGATCTCGGCCCTGACCTCGGCCAGGCGCTCCTCGCGCTTGACCTTGTTGCGCTTCGTCGCCTTGGCGAGTCGGTCCCGGCGCCACGTCTCCTCGGCCGTCGCCGCACCGAGCGCGAAGTCGAGCCACTCCAGATGGCGAGCCAGGGCCGCGGCCGGCGTCATCGCGATCGCGCTCCCCACGCTCGTCCCGTCGGCGGGCGCGGCCACCCTCGAACCCTTGCCCGACGTCTTGGTCGTCGATCCGCTTGCCATGGTGTCCTCCTTCTGGGCCCCTGCATGCCATTGTCGCCCGTCGCGGCGGCGAACGTGCGAGAGACGCCGGTTAACGGTTCGTTAACCCGGCGCGGACCGCGCGTTCACGGCGGCATTCGACCGTTGCGTCGTCATCGCCATGAAGACCGCTCGAGGGCGGTCACAACGGGCGCCGTGTGGCGCCGCCCGAGCCCGGGGCGTTGCCCCGACCAGGAGGACGATCGCCCGTGACCACGCCCCCGAGCAAGCGCGTCGTCGCGCTCGGAATTCTCATCAGCCTGGCCGCCGCGGCGTGCAGCGGCGGGGCCACCCAGAGCCCGGCCGGCAGCGCCGCAACCGGCACCAGCCCGTCGACGGGCGCGCCCGCATCGGCGCCGGTGGCGAACCTGACCGGCACCGTCAACATCGACGGCTCGAGCACCGTCTACCCGATCACCGAAGCGGTCGCCGAGGAGTTCCAGAAGGCGAACAGCGGGGTGAACGTCACCGTTGCGTTCGCGGGAACGGGCGGCGGGTTCAAGAAGTTCTGCAACGGCGAGACCGACTTGAACGACGCATCGCGCCCGATCAAGGCCGACGATGCCGGAGAAGGTGCCGCCTGCAAGGCGAAGGCCATCGACTACCTCGCGCTCGGCATCGCCACCGATGCCCTGTCGGTCGTCGTCAGCACGGACAACGCGTTCGTGACCTGCCTCACGACCGCCCAGCTGAAGACGATGTGGGACCAGGCCAGTACCGCGAAGTCGTGGCAGGACATCGACCCGTCCTTCCCGGACGAGCCCCTGAAGCTGTTCGGCCCCGGGCCGGACTCGGGCACGTTCGACTACTTCACCGAGGTCATCAACGGCAAGGCCAAGCAGAGCCGTTCGGACTACACCCCGTCGGAGGACGACAACGCCCTCGTGAGCGGTGTCGCCGGCGACAAGGACGCCCTCGGCTACTTCGGCTTCGCATATGTCGAGGAGAACCGCGACAAGATCAAGCCGGTGTCGATCGACAGTGGCGGCGGTTGCATCGAGCCCTCTTCCGACAACGTGAACAACGGCACGTACAAGCCGCTGGCCCGCCCGCTGTTCATCTACCCGTCGGTGACGGCCCTCCGGCGGCCCGAGTTCGCGGCCTTCGTCCAGTACTACCTGGACAACGTGAACACGTATGTCGACGAGACCGGGTACATCGAGGCCCAGCCCGACATCCTCGCCAGGTCCAGGGCCGATCTCGCGGCCGCCCTGAGGTGAGCCCCCTCCTCCCCTCTTTGACGCACCGGCTCGGACCTCGGATCAAGCCCGCTGCGTCTCCCCGTTTCCGAGCCTGGAGCCTCGAGGACATGACCGTCGCCAGTCGACCGCTGGCCCGCCGCCGACCCCGGTCCGAGCGGGTCATCGAGACTCTCCTCCTGCTCGCCGCCAGCGGCGGCGTGCTGACCACGATCGGAATCGTTGTCGTGCTGCTGATCGAAGCGGTCCAGTTCTTCGCCCTGGTCAACCCGATCCTCTTCCTCACCGGGACCGTGTGGTCGGCGTCGATCCTGCCGTTCCAGTTCGGCGTCATCCCGCTCGTCGTCTCGACCCTCGAGGTGGCCCTGATCGCCCTGCTCGTGGCGGTGCCGCTGGGCCTCCTGTCGGCGGTCTACCTGGCCGAGTACGCCACCAACCGGACCCGCAACCTGGTCAAGCCGGTCCTCGAGACGATCGCAGGCGTGCCGACGATCGTCCTCGGCTTCTTCGCCCTGAACTTCATCACTCCGGAGCTCCTGAAACCGCTCCTCCCGACGATCGGGACGTTCAACATCCTGTCGGCCGGGCTCGTCGTCGGGCTCCTGGTCACGCCCCTCGTCGGATCGCTCTCGGAGGACGCCCTGCGCGCCGTGCCGCGCGATCTCCGCGAGGGCGCGTTTGCGATGGGCGCGACCCGGTTCGAGGTCGTCCGGAAGGTCGTCGTTCCGGCGGCTTTGTCGGGGATCATGGCGTCGATCATCCTGGCGACGTCGCGGGCGGTCGGGGAGACGATGGCGGTGGTCCTGGCCGCGGGCTTCAACCCGAAGCTCACGATCGACCCGCGCGACCAGGGCGGCACGATGGCGGCGTTCATCGCCCAGATCACGAGCGGCGACACGCCCCAGGACTCGCTCCAGTTCAAGTCGCTGTTCGCGGTGGCCCTCGTCCTGTTCGCGATCACCCTGATTCTGAACCTGATCAGCAACCGAATTGTCGCCCGCTACCGGAACAGATACGGATGAGCGCCCTCACGACGCCGGTCGCCACCGACCTCCCGCGGTTCGATCCCCGGGTCGCCCGGCGCAGGCTGACCGGCGCGATCTTCCTCGGCGCGTGCATCGGCGCGATCGGCATCCTGCTCATCGCCCTCGTGGCGCTC
>JACDAH010000105.1 GCA_013695505.1 Chloroflexota bacterium
TCCATGGCCACCGCGAAGCCGAGTCCGGCCTCGAACGGCGTCTCGTCGGGGGTGATGTCGCTCGACCAGATGCGATACCCCTTCTCGAGCCGGAGGGCATCGATCGCCCGGTAGCCCGCTGCGACGAGGCCATGCTCACGGCCGGCTTCCCAGAGCGTGTCCCACAGCGTCGGGCCGTACTCCATTCCTGCGTAGAGCTCCCAGCCGAGCTCCCCGACATAGGTGACGCGGAGGGCGAACACCGGGACGTGACCCACGGCGATGCGGCGCGCCGTGAGGTACGGAAAGGCGTCATTCGAGACGTCGTCGCGAGTCGCCGCGCCGAGGATGTCCCGCGCCCTCGGCCCCCACAGGCCGAAGCAGACCAGCTCGGAGGTGATGTCGGCAACGAGCACGGACGGGTCGGCCTCGGTCTGCTCCAGGATCCAGCCAAGGTCGTGATTGCCGAACGCCGTTCCCGTCACGAGCACGAACTGGTCGGGACCAGCCCGCGTGACGGTCAGGTCGCACATGATGCCGCCACGTCGATTGAGGAGCTGCGTGTAGACGACCCGCCCGACCGGGACGTCCACGTCGTTCGCGCACAACCGCTGGAGAGCGTCGGCCGCCCCCGGCCCGGCGACCTCGATCTTGGCGAAGCTCGTCTCGTCGAACAGCCCGGCGGCCGACCGGGTGGCCAACGCCTCGGCGGCGATCGCGCTCGACCAGTGCTGGCCGGCCCAGCCGCGCGGCCGGAGCGATTCGTCCCCGGCCGCGGCGTTCGACTCGAACCAGTTCGCCCGCTCCCAGCCGGACTTCTCTCCAAAGGATGCGCCGAGCGCAGCAAGGCGACCGTAGGCCGGCGACACCCGGAGGGGCCGCCCCGCCCGTCGCTCCTCGTTCGGGTAGTGGATGTCGTAGTAGGTCGCGTAGTTCTCGACCGAGCGGACGAGGGTGTAGTCCCGCGAGCGATAGGCCGGACCGAACCGACGAATGTCCATCTTCCAGAGGTCGAGCTCGGGCTGGCCATCCACGATCCAGCTCGCCATCTGCCGCCCGATCCCGCCCGCGCCCGCGATCCCGTGCGCCGAGAACCCGGCGGCGACGAAGAACCCGCGGACATCCGATTCGCCGAGGATGAACTCGTTGTCCGGCGTGAACCCCTCCGGGCCGTTGATGATCCGGCTCACGCCCGCGTCGGCAATGGCCGGCACCCGTCGGATCGCACCGGCCATGATCTCCTCGAACCGTGTCCAGTCCGGGGCGAGCAGCTTGCCGTTGAAGTCGGCCGGGATGCCGTCGAGGGACCACGGTGCCGGGTTGCGCTCGTAGCCGCCCATGCACAGCCCGCCGACCTCTTCGCGGAAGTACACGAGGTTGTCGGGGTCGCGGAGCTGCGGCAGGCCCGCATGGACCCCGTCGATCGCTTCGGTGAACAGATACTGGTGGGCCATCGGGATGATCGGGACCGCGACGCCGGCCAGGCGACCGATTTCCGGCGCGAACATCCCGCCGGCGTTGACGACGACGTCGGCCCGGATCGTCTCGCGCTCGCCACCGCGCATCTCGACCTCGACGCCGGTGACCCGGTTGCGCTCCACCCCGATGCCGACGACCCGCGTGTGGGTCCGGATCGTGACCCCCTTCTGGCGAGCCCCGGCCGCGAGCGCCATCGCCAGACCAGACGGGTCGAGCCAGCCGTCGGTTGGCAGCCAGACCGCCCCGACCACGCCCTCGGTCGACATCAACGGGAAGCGATCGCGGGCCTCGCTCGCCGAGATCAGCTCGAGCGGCAGGCCGAAGGTCTTTGCCCAGCTGGCCTGGCGCTGAAGCTCCTCGAAACGGGCCTGGGACGACGCCAGCCGGAGCGACCCGACCTCGTGCCACGACGGGTCGACCCCGGTCTCGTCGCGGAGACGGCGGTACAGCCCGGCGCCGTACATCATCATCGTCGTCAGGGTCACCGTGCTTCGGAGCTGACCGACGAGCCCGGCCGAATGGAACGTCGAGCCTGACGTCAGCTCGGCCCGGTCGACGAGGACGATGTCGTTCCAGCCGCGTTCGGCGAGGTGATACGCGATGGACGTCCCGCCGACGCCGCCGCCGATGATCACCACCCGGGCATGGTCCGCCATCCGATCCGGTCCCTCAGTCCGCGCCAAGCTGCCCCTCATCTCCAGCCTATCGGGTCGGCGAGCTCCGCGGCTGGCCGGTGCTGGTCAGTGGCACGGGGTGCTGCCGGAGTCAGCGATGTCGCCGCTCAGCGGCAGGAACTCCCAATCATAGTTGAACGGGTGGAGGGTCAGGCGCAGGACTCCGTACGTGCCGGCCTGGCGGAACTCGCTGTTCGCGGCGATGGCATGGAACGACCGCAGCACCCCGCCACCGGTCCCGACGACGATCTCGCGGATCCCAGCGGCCCGATCCTCGGTCCCGCCCGGATCCTGCGGTGCGAACCGCTCGTAGTCGTGGTCATGGCCGTTCACGATCAGGTCCGCCCCCGCCGCGTGGAGCCGGTTCCAGAACGGCGCGACGGTGGGGTCGTTGCCGTGCTCACCGGAGCTGTAACGGGGGTGATGCCAGATCGCGAGGGTGCAGCGGGCCTGGCTCGACGCCAGATCCCGGGCCAGCCAGCGGCCCTGGGGCGACCCATCGTCGCACCCGCCGACCCTGGCGCAGTCGGAGTCGAGCACGATCACGTGCCAGCCACCGAGGTCCTTCGAGTACCAGGTCGTCCCGTCGGGGGCGGCCGCCTTGCCGAAATAGGTGAGGTAGCCGCTCGCGCCCGCGGTGTTCCAGTCGTGATTGCCCGCAGCCGGCAGGATCGTCCGGTCCAGGACGCGGCCCCAGGTCGGTGCGTAGCAGGCGGTGAAGTCGGTGGCGCTGCCATCCTCGTAGGCGTTGTCGCCGGCGGTGAAGAACGCCCCGGCTTCGCGCAGCAGGAGATCCGAGGTCTGGCCGGCGCCCGGCAGCGTACAGGCGGCGATGTCGCCGGCGCCCGTGAGGGCGATGGTCGGCAGCTCGCCGGAGCCGCTCGGCGTCGCGGCCGAGCCGGCCGGGGTCGGGGCTGAAG
>JACDAH010000111.1 GCA_013695505.1 Chloroflexota bacterium
GTCGAGACCCTTGCCATCGGGCACGGCGCCGACCGCCGGCGGCACGCCGGGAGCGGGCATCCGGTCGTCTTTCGCCCCGACGTCGCCGGCCACGCCGCGCTCGACCCGCCGCTGGTGGATGACCATCGGCTGCGTCTCCTTGAGCGTCGCGGCGACGAGTGCCGCGGCCGACACGAGGAGCATCCCCGACAGGTAGAACCAGAGCATCAGGACGATCACGCCGCCCAGAGCGCCATAGGTGTTCGCGTAATTCGCGAAGTTCGCGACGTACAGCGCGAACAGACCGGTCGCGAGGACCCACGCCGCCGAGAAGATCCCTCCGCCGATCAGGCACCAGCGCCACGGCGCACGGAAGTTCGGGCCGTAGTGGTAAAGGATCGCGACGGCCACCGACAAGAGACCGAAGACCAGCGGCCAGCGGAGGAGCGTGACGAAGTCGACGGCCGGCTTGTCGAGACCGAGCTGGGTGACGACCTGGGTCGTCAGCAGCGACGCGCCGACGAGCGTCACGAATGACGCGATCAGCCCGAAGCTTCCGAAGAGTGTGAGCCCGATGGCCAGCGCGGTCTTTGGCAGGAAGGAGCGGGTCTCGTCGACTTCCCACGCCCGGTTCAGGGCCTTGATCAGCGCGTTCGTCCCACCGGTCGCGGCCCAAAGGGCGGCGACCGCACCGAACGTCAGAAGGCCCGGCCGGGTCTGCCCGATCACCGCCTCGAGCTGCGGCCGGACCCCGCTCGCGATCTCCGCGGGCAGGTTGTCGCCGATGGCGCCCATGATCTGGCCGGTCGGTTCCGCGAAGCCCAGCGCGTTCGCGATGAACGCCGTCAGGGCCGCGACGAAGATTCCAAACGGGAAGATCGCGAACAGGAATCGGTACGCGAGCTCAGCGGAGAGTCCGGCGATGTCGTCGCGCTGGAACTCCCCGAAGAATCGCTTGCCGATCCGAATCGCGTCGTCTCGCACGGCTCGATGGAACCACCGCTACGGGATCGGGCGGGCGACAGGTGCGTGGAGCGGCGCTTCGAAGATGTGTCAGTTCCCCAGGGCGACGCAACCACCCGCCATCGTTGAGTCAGGACATATGCCCCGGGGGTCTCGTCTGGCCCGATGCAGGAGCGGCGCGCGCCCGCCAGGCGCAAGCCGCGCCTGAGGCTCAGCCCGGCATCTTGTCGGCGATGACGTCGAGCTGGCGGATCTCGGGTGGCGTTGCGAACAGGTCGGGCGCCTGCGCCATGAGCGCTTCGGCGACCTTGCCCGAGAGATGCGCCTGACGTCCGGAGTCGTCCGCGAACACGTCGAAGATCGCGAATGATGTCGGGCCGCTCTGGACGGCGAACCAGGCCGTCGTGTCGGGCTCGGCGTCGACGAGGGCTCGGCCTCCCTCGAGGAATGCGCGAACCTCGGCAACCTTTTCTGGCTTCGCCTCTAGAGGAACCCAGAGTCCCTTCGTGACCATTGCGTCGACTCCTTCCGCGTCCCGGTGTTCGTCGTCAGGTCTAGACCGATACTGTTCGTCGTGCTCCACGATCTGCCGGGGACGGCTCGGGCTGCCTAGATCAAGGCTACCCCCGCGCCGCGCTGCCCGCGGGATGGCGGAAAGGATCCTCCTCGGGGCCTTCCCGCGGATCCTCGCAGCGTACGCCCAATGCCGATCGCAAGCCGCCATGGCCGTCGTGACGGCACGGTGAGCCGCGTTAGCGGCCACGATTCGCTCCGCCCGGCGCCACGCCAGGTCGTGAGCTGGTCACGGGTCGCGTCCGGAGGCGTGACGCACTTCTAGAGGTGTTCGCAAGGCGTTCGACGCCGAAAGACCCTCTCGGCGCCAGTCCGGCGATGTCACCTTCGAGGCCGACCCCCTACCAAGTCACGGAGGCACATCATGTGCTTGAACTGCGGATGCGGCGAACCTGAGACTCGCCACCAGGAGACCGACATCACGGCGGACGACGTCCGTCAGGCGTCGGCCGGGAAGCCGATGGACCAGACGGTCCAGAACATGCGAGCCGGCCTCGACAAGATGGGGCAGACCCAGGGCGGTGAGATGGGCGGCTCCATGAGTCAGCCGAGTTCCGGCGGCCAAGGCCAAAGTTAACGACAGTGTCGAGC
>JACDAH010000112.1 GCA_013695505.1 Chloroflexota bacterium
CCGCAAGCGCGAGCTCCTCAGGCCGTGAACGCCGGTGCTCAGGGAGATCACCAGCGGGGATCGGGGGACGGTGTCGTGGCTGTTCGGTGCGCCGCCGTTGTCGTAACGTTCAACCGCGGGCCCGTCACCCCCGCGACCCGCGACTTCCAACAACGCGTCTCCGCGGCTTCCCGTGATGCAACCGGCCATTGACAGCCCCCGGATCGAGGAGAAGCACCCACCATGGCGACGAATGTGGTTGATGCCCTTGCGCACGTTCCGATGCTCTCGAGCCTGGACCGCCGTCATCTCGAGCGGCTTTCCAAGGATTTCGCCGACCGGACGTTCCCGGCGGGATCGGTGATCGTCCGCCAGGGCGACGATCGGGGCATCGGCTTCTTCGTGATCGCCGATGGCACGGCGTCGGTGTCGGTCGACGGGTCCGAGGTCGCGAAGCTTCACGGTGGCGACCACTTCGGCGCGATCGCCCTGATCGCGGATCGGGTCCGGACGGCCACGGTTATTGCCGAGTCGGACCTCCACTGCTATGTGATGACCCTGTGGGACTTCCGCTCGTTCGTCCGGGCCGACGCCGAGGTCGCGTGGGCGCTGCTCGAGCAGCTCGCGGGGATGGTCCAGAAATCGCAAGGCCATCACCACTGATCGCCCATTCGAGGGAGGCGGACGGACATGGCGGCGGCAACGAGCGTCGACGAGTATCTCGAGAGCCTGCCGCAGGACCGCCGAGCTGCCGTCGAGACGCTCCGCGTCACGATCACGGCGGCGGCGCCCGAGGCGGTCGAGACGATCGCCTACCAGATGCCTGCGTTTCGCAGCCACGGCGGCCAGTTCCTCGTGTCGTACGCGGCCTACAAGACGCACAGCTCGGCGCCGAGCGCCGCAACAACCGCCCTGCTCGCGGGAAACAGGCTGTAGTCCCGGTCGACACGGTGACGAGGATCGTTCGG
This sequence comes from Chloroflexota bacterium, assembly GCA_013695505.1. Classification (GTDB taxonomy): domain Bacteria; phylum Chloroflexota; class Limnocylindria; order Limnocylindrales; family CSP1-4; genus CF-46. The sequence goes on from JACDAH010000112.1 coordinate 948, forward strand.
GTCCGGATCGCCGAGAACGCGGCCGCTCAAAAGCCGGCCCGTTCACGCGCGAGTGACGGCGTGCCTGACGTGATCGATCGCCTCAACCGCTGACCCGCGGTCAGGCGGCGGGCGACTGACGATGCCGACATGGGAGCGTCGCCCCGGACGGCGGCGGAATGTCCGCCCGTGCCAACGCGGTCACAGGCGGCCCCGGATCTCCCAGAGGTCCGGAAAGACGGGCTGGAACAGCGTCGTCCGGAGGTATTCGACGCCGGCCGAGCCGCCCGTGCCGCGCTTCGTACCGATCGTTCGCTCGACCATCTTGACGTGACGATAGCGCCACTCCTGGAAGCCCTCGTCGAGGTCGACGAGGCGCTCGGCGACGAGTGCCCCATCGGCATCCTCGTGGTAGAGCGAGACAAGGACATCCTGGATCCGCTCGTCCGGCTCGGGCGGCAGGGTCACGTCGCGCGCGAGCACGTCATTCGCCAGCGCGTGGCCGCGCGCGGCGAGGAAGCGCAGGAATGACCCCCACACGGACAATCGGCTCTGCGCGGCTTCGATCCGGGCCCGTCCGTCCGATTCTTCGGGCTGCGCTGCGGCAGCGGACGCCTCGCGCTTCCCGAGGACCGCCTCGACCTCGCGAAACTGCGCCGACTGGAATCCGGACGCCGATTCGAGCCGGTCGCGGAACGACGTGAACTGGAGCGGGCTCATCGTCTCCAGCACGTCGATCTGGGCGACGAGTGTCTTGAGGATCTTCAGGACGCGGTTGAGAAGATGGAGGGTCGTGTCGGTGTCGCCCGCCTCGAGCATCCTCTGGACCTCGGCCAGCTCGTGGAGGAGCTGCTTGAACCAGAGCTCGTAGACCTGGTGGATGACGATGAAGAGCAGTTCATCGTGCTCGGGCCGGCCGTCGGGACCGCTCGACAGGGGGTGTTGGGCGGCGAGGATCTCGTCGATCGCGAGGTAGGTCGAGTAGGTGACGGCGCGCTTGGTCACCCAGCCATCGTAGCCTCCGATTGATGTCGGGTTCCGACCGGCCCAGTCCGTAGACTCGATGGTGTGACGAACCGCCCGATCGCCCAGGCCCGCCTCCGCAATAGCCGGCTCGTGGGGCCCGGGCTTGCGTCCGCGGAGGACTTGATCCTTGAAACGCACGTCCTGCTCCTGCCGAACTACGACGAGGCGCTCGGATCGTATCGCGACTACAGCCCGGTGATGGACGACGCACTGCCGCGCGCCCACGGCGTCAACGACGTCCTCGGCGCTCACATCGTCGTCCGGATGGCTTCATCGTCGGCGGCTGGCGGCGAGCGCTCGTGCGCGACGCCCGTGATCGTAACGGTGACACTCCTGATCCCTCTGACGCCCGCCGAGCTCGACGCCCTCGAGGTCGCGGCCGCCGCGTTCGCCCGGTTCCTCGGGCTGCCGGTTGAGCTCCGGGTCGGGGTCGCCGCGCTCACGTGATCGCGCCGCATTCGCTGGAGGCGGCTGCCTGAACCCCGGGGGCGGACGGTCGGCATCTGGTGCATCCAACAAGGAGC
>JACDAH010000166.1 GCA_013695505.1 Chloroflexota bacterium
CGATCGTATTGCCGATGGCCTGACACGAAGGGCCACGCGAGCCGTCCCCGACCCGTCCGGCATCGGCGACTGGGTGGCGGAGCGGATCGCGCGCCTCCGCGAGACGGAGATCCTGGAGCAGCTCGGCGACGAGGCCGACGCGGTGATCGAGGCGGCCATCGAGTCCCTGCCATTGAAGGAGACGATCTTCCGAACGCTCGACGGGGCCGCTGGTCCGTCGACGATGCTGGCGACGAACACCAGCTCGATCTCCATTGCCGCGATCGCCACGGCAACCACCCGGCCGGAGCGCGTCATCGGGCTCCACTTCTTCAACCCGGCGCCGCTGATGGCCCTCGTCGAGGTCGTCGCGACCCCGGTAACGGACCCCGGGATCGCGGCGGCGGCGTTCGAGCTGGTCGTCGGCTGGGGGAAGACGGCTGTCCGCTCGGCCGATTCGCCCGGCTTCATCGTCAATCGGGTCAACCGCCCGTTCACGCTCCGCGCCCTGCGCCTCGTCGAGGAGCGCATCGCCAGCGTCGAGGTGATCGATGAGGCCATCCGGGAGGCAGGCTTCCCGCTCGGGCCGTTCGAGCTCATGGACCTCACGGGCATCGACGTCACGTTCGCCGCGTCGACGGGAATCTGGGAAGCCCTCGGCCGGCCCGACCGGCTCCGGCCGTCGCCGATCCAGGAGCGCATGGTCGCCGAGGGCACTGTGGGCCGGAAGACGGGCTCCGGGTTCTATCGGTACGAGGGCGGCAAGGCCGTCGGCCTCAATCCGGACGTGGCCATCGCGACGACCGGCTCAGTGGCGGCCGACGCGATCCGTCAGCGGATCCTCCTGCCCCTGATCGATGAGGCGTTCCGCGTGGCGTCCGAGGGCGTCGCGGCGAAGCCCGACATCGACGTCGCGATGCGCCTCGGGGCGGCCCACCCGATGGGGCCGTTCGAGCGGGTGGTGGAGGCGGGCGGGGCTGCGGCCGTCGCAGCTCGGTTGCGGGAGCTCGCCCGGGATGATCCGTCCTTCAGCCCTTCATCCGCGCTCGACGCGGCGCACTGAGACCGTGAGGACCGTCAGGTCTGGTTCCGTTCGGCGGTCAGCCCACCGTGCTCGCGAATGTGGAGCCCGAGATCCAGCGCGATCTTGAGCAGGACGAGGACGATCAGCAGCCCGACCGGGCTCCCGAGCACGATGCCGAGGAAGGCGCCGAACAGGATCGTCAGGTGGAGCACGACGAGTCGGGAGTACGGCGCAAACATCTGCCTTGCCGGCGTGACCTTGAGGTATTCGCGGCGGCCGAGGTAGTTCACGACGAACGACGCACCGTGGCTGATCGCCAGGCCGACGGCTCCGACGGCGACCGACCGGAAGTCGGGGCGGATCGCGATATGGTCAGCGGCAATCGGGAACCCGGTCGGGCCCAGGCCGAACGGCGACGGATCGAACGTCGGGCCGGCCGGGAGGCCGGACCCGCCGAGCATCGTCAACGACGGCAGGATGAACACGAAGATCCCGTGGACGAACCAGAACAGGCCGTAGTGGACGAGGAAGAAGGTCACCTGTCCGGCCTTCGACACCAAGGACACCTCGCCCGCGTCGACGATGTCGACGCTGAGGGTGTCCTGTCCTTCGGCGAGCAGGATCTTCGGCACGTTCAGCAGGCCGACGATCCCGTTCTCGACCCAGTACAGGACGAGCAGCGTGGCGACGTTCCAGCCCCAGAAGAGGACGCCGCCGAGCGGGATCAGGTTGAACCCGATCAACGTGACGATCGAAACGGTCGACGACGAGGCCCGGGCGAGGCGGACGGCGCGGGCGATCACGGCGCGATGGTCTCACGCAAGGGGCCCGGCGGCGCTCGGCGATGCCACCCGGCCCTGGCAGCGCCGGGATTCACAGCCGACGGGCCCTACAATCCGAGCCATGACCCGTGATCGCCATCGACCGCTCCGCGACGCCTGGGTCGTCCAAGCGGTCCGGACCCCGATCGGGCGCTATGGCGGCGCTCTCGCGTCGGTCCGCCCGGACGATCTCGCAGCCGCCACGATTCGGGCAGTCGTCGAGCGCTCCGGGATCGATCCGACCGTCATCGAGGACGTGATCCTTGGCTGCGCCAACCAGGCCGGCGAGGACAACCGAGATGTCGCCCGGATGGCGCTGCTCCTCGCCGGGTTGCCGGTTGAGGTCGGCGGGCTGACGGTCAACCGGCTGTGCGGCTCCGGGCTCCAGGCCGTGAACTCGGCGGCCCACGCGATCGCGGTCGGCGATGGCGACGTGTTCATCGGCGGCGGCACCGAATCGATGACCCGGGCGCCGTACGTGATGGCGAAGGCGCCGGCGGCCTGGGACCGCGGCCCGCGCGAGCTCGAGGACACGACCCTCGGCTGGCGCTTCCTCAACCCGAAGCTCGCCGAGCTCCACTATCCGTACGCGATGGGCGAGACCGCCGAGAACGTGGCGGAGCGCTGGTCGGTCGACCGGGCGGCCCAGGACGCGTTCGCTCTCGCGTCACAGCAGAAGGCGGTCGCCGCGATCGAGGCGGGCCGGTTCGACGGCCAGATCGTGCCCATCACGGTGCCCCAGAAGAAAGGCGAGCCTGTCGTCGTCGACCGCGATGAGCATCCCAGGGCCGACACCACCCCCGAGGCGCTCGCGAAGCTCCGGCCGGCGTTCCGCGACGACGGGTCCGTGACGGCAGGCAACAGCTCCGGGATCAACGACGGCGCGTCGGCCGTGCTGCTGGTCGAGGCGGAACGCGCACGAGCGCTCGGCCTGAAGCCGATGACCCGAATCGTCTCGACAGCCGTTGCCGGTGTGGACCCGGCGATCATGGGTTATGGGCCCGTCCCTGCGACGCGCAAGGCGTTGGAGCGGGCGGGCATCAGCGTCGCCGACCTCGATCTCATCGAGCTCAACGAGGCATTCGCCTCCCAGTCGATCGTCTGCATCGACGAGCTCGGGCTCGATCCGGCCAAGGTCAACGTCAACGGCGGCGCGATCGCACTCGGGCATCCCCTCGGGATGAGCGGCGCCCGACTGATCACGATGCTCAGCCACGAGCTGGTCCGCAGCGGCGGTCGCTGGGGGCTGGCGACGATGTGCATCGGAGTGGGGCAGGGGATCGCGACGGTCATCGAGCGGATCGACGACTGACCTGCGCCGCGCCGGCCTCGTGCGGCGGCTTTCGACGCCGCTCTTGCCGGAATCGGTTGCGCAGCGTACGATCGAGCCATCGACGAACGCCGTCGAATGCCCGACACTTCCGCTACACACCCGCATCCTCCCGAGGAGGCCTCGCCGCATGTTGGATCTCCAGCCGGACGCTCAGCCGATCGTCCAGCCCACCGTCGTCAGCCTGTCGGACGCCGCCGCGTCCAAGCTTCGCGAGCTGACGGCCGAGGAAACGAACCCGGACGTCGGCCTCCGCGTGTACGTCTACTCCGGCGGCTGCTCGGGGTTCCGTTACGGGATGATGCTCGAGGACGCGCCCACCGCCGAGGACCGGATCCTCGAGGCGAACGGCGTCAAGGTCTACGTCGACGGCAAGTCGATCGACCTTCTCCAGGGCTCCGAGATCGACTACGTCGACACCCTCATGGGCGCCGGCTTCACGGTCAACAACCCGAACGCGGTCGCGGCCTGCGGTTGTGGCTCGAGCTTCCGGACCGCCGACGACACGGGCTCGCCGAAGGGCTGCTCGCACTGATCGACCGATCCGGGCGCACCGTCCGGATCACCAGCCCGACTCCGCAGCCGCCGGCCCGTCCGGCGGCTGTTTCGATTTCCTAGACTCTGTCTCGGACGCGCGCCCCTTCGCCCGCCTCGTCGAATGGATCGCTCTCCAGCCATGGCCTTGCCTCGCGAGATGACCGCCGGATGGAACTGCCGCTCTTTCCGCTGAACACGGTCCTCTGCCCCGGAATTGCCCTGCCCCTCCATATCTTCGAGACCCGCTACCGGGCGATGGTCCGCGACTGCCTCGAGACGACGTCGCCGTTCGGTGTCGTCCTGATCCGGCAGGGGCGGGAAGTCGGGGCCGGGGCGATCTCGTTCACCGGCATCGGAACGATCGCCGAGATCCGTGACGCAGGGAGCTACGACGACGGCCGCTACGACCTGCTGATCGTCGGGACGCGCCGGTTCGAGATCCGCCATGTCCTGAGCGTCAGGCGGCCGTACCTGGTCGCTGAGGTCGAGGTCCTCGAGGAGACGGTCGGCGACGAGGAAGCCGCGCACCGCCTGGCGATGACCGCGACTCGCCGGTTCGTGTCCTACCTCGAGCTCCTCCAACCGAGGAGCGGCGAGACCGCCGACGACATCGATGTCCGGGTCGAGGTCGAGACCGACGAGGAGCACGAGGACGACGAGACGCAGACCGGCGACGAGGTCGGCGAAGCGGCATCCGGCGATGAGGACGTCCCGAACGCCGGGACGGACGCGCCGCGGCGCCGGCGGGTGATGATCCCGGACGACCCGACGGTCCTGTCCTTCCTGCTCGCGGGCATCCTCCAGGTCGAGTCGCCTCGCCGCCAGGCCCTGCTCGAGTCACCGACAACCGAGGCGCGCCTGCGCGTTCTCCTCGGGCTGATCGATCGCGAGATCTTCCTGCTCCAGCGGCGCCTTCGATTCTTCCGGCCGGACCACGTGGTGGGGGCGCGCCGAAGCTAGGCCGCGGGTCGGTCGGACAGTCGTGCTCGACGCCAGCCGGCCCCCCCACGGGTCCAGCAGTGCACATCTGGCCCGTCCGCGGCAGCGGGACGGATCGAGCATGGCTGGGCAGGACGATTCCGTGGCCGGCGGCTTGCGCGGATCCATCGGACCGGATAGATTATCAATGTGACAAAGAATATCAATGCCGCGCAGACGAGCTCCCTGGAGGACGCTGTGACCGGAACCCGGCGCGCCACCAGCGACGAGGTCATCCGCGAGCTGACCGCCTGGAATCCGCGCGAGCGGATGGCCATGTTCCGGCGCTGGGTGGCAGGCTCCTTGAGCATCGTCCATCTCCACGTGTTGACGGTGCTCGAGACAGGCGGCCCGCTTCCGATGGGCCGCCTCGCCGATGCCCTCGACGTCTCGGTGGCGAGCGCAACCGGCATCGTCGACCGGATGGAGCAGCGCGGCCTCGTCGAACGCCGCGACGACGATCACGACCGGCGGGTCGTCGTCGTCCATCCGACCGCCGCCGGGCTGCGCGTCTTCACCGATCTCGACGAGCAGCGCCGGGCGTCACTCACGATCCTGCTCCAGCACCTCACGGAACGCGAGCTCAAGTCCTTCCTCGTGGGCCTGCGGGCGATGCGCGCGGCGCGGGAGGCGATGGCCGCCGAGGCGCCCGCGATGGCCGGGCTGCCGCCGGACCCCGTGTCCGTCGAGACGGCGCTCCGCAAGTCGAAGTCAGAGGGGCACCGATGATCCGTTTGCTCGGGACCTACCTTCGCCCGTATCGCGGGCGCTTGCTCATCGTGATGGGCCTGCTCCTCGTCCAGGCGATCGGCAACCTGTACCTGCCCGATCTCAACGGCGACATCATCAACAACGGCGTCGCCCGCGGCGACACGGACCACATCCTTCGGGTCGGCGGCCTGATGCTCCTGGTCACGGCCCTCCTCGGGGTGGCGGCCGTCCTGGCGGTGTATCTCAGCTCGCGGGTCTCGATGGGCTTCGGGCGCGATCTCCGGAGCGCCATCTTCAGCAAGGTCGAGACGTTCAGCCAGGTCGAGGTCAACCGGTTCGGCCCGGCGTCGCTGATCACCCGCAACACGAACGACGTCCAGCAGGTCCAGACGGTCATCTTCATGGCTCTGACGATCATGATCTCGGCCCCGATCCTCATCGTCGGCGGCATCTTCATGGCCGTCCGGACGGACGTTCCCCTGTCCGGTCTGCTCGTCGTCGTCATCCCGCTGATGGCGCTCGTCATCGCGGTCGTGATGAGCCGCGCGATCCCGCTCTTCCGCGTTGTCCAGATCAAGGTCGACCGGATCAACCAGGTGATGCGCGAGACCCTGTCCGGCGTCCGGGTGATCCGAGCGTTCGTCCGAACCAGGCACGAGGAGGCCCGGTTCGACGTCGCCAGTCGCGACCTGTTCGACACATCCCTCCGGGTGACCAGGCTGTTCGCGATCACGATCCCCACGATGACCGCGATCCTCAACCTCTCGACCGTCGCGGTCCTGTGGTTCGGGGCGATGCGGGTCCAGGACGGTCAGCTCTCGATCGGACATCTGACCGCGTTCCTCCAGTACCTGCTCCAGATCCTGTTTGCGGTCCTGACCGCGGTCTTCATGTTCGTGCTGATCCCGCGGGCCGCGGTGTCGGCCGGCCGGATCCGCGAGATCCTCGACACCCAGCCGTCCATCCACGATCCCGAGACACCGATCGTTCCGGATCCGAACGGCCGGGACCGCGGAGTCGTCGAGTTCCGCGGCGTCCAGTTCGGGTATCCCGGGGCCGAAGAGCCCGTCCTCCACGACCTGTCCTTCCGGGCGGAGCCGGGCCAGACGACGGCGATCGTCGGCAGCACGGGCAGCGGAAAGTCGACCCTGGTCAATCTCATCCCGCGGTTCTACGACGCGACCGCCGGGACGATCCTCGTCGACGGCGTCGACGTCAGGGCGATGGATCGCGAGGACCTCTGGGCCCGGGTCGGGGTGATCCCGCAGAAGGCGTTCCTGTTCGGCGGTACCGTCTCGAGCAACCTCCGGTTCGGTGACGGCGAAGCCACCGACGACGAGCTCTGGCAGGCCCTCGAAATCGCGCAGGCCAGGGACTTCGTGACCGAGATGGAGGGCGGCCTCGAGGCGCCGATCGCGCAGGGCGGCTCGAACGTCTCGGGCGGCCAGCGCCAGCGGCTCGCCATCGCGCGGGCGATCGTCAAGGACGCCGGCATCTACATCTTCGACGACAGCTTCTCGGCGCTCGACTTCGCGACCGACGCCCGGCTCCGGGCGGCACTCGAGCGGGAGCTCGGCGGCGCGACGCTGATCATCGTCGCGCAACGCATCGG
>JACDAH010000172.1 GCA_013695505.1 Chloroflexota bacterium
CCTCGCGACCGCGCCGGCGGGGGTCCCGCTGCTTGCGGCTCCATCCGTGACCGCCCCTCCGGCCTCGTTCACGACCGCCCGCTCCCAGCGGTCGACGAGGTACGGCTTGAGCAGCTCGAACTCGCGAGCCTGGCGCTCGACCCGGTCTTCGGCCTGCTCGGTCGTCTGGTGGCGGTTCTCGATGATGAAGCTGCCGACCCGACCGAAATAGATCGGGACAAGGGCGGCCACGAGCGATTCGATCGGCGGTTCGGCAGAGCGGGCGCAGATGACGAGGTCGTACACGAGCCGGGCCCACAGGTCGTCGGGGAAGTGGAAGGCCGCGAGGGCCTCCGCCATCTCGACGGTGGTGGCCGTCGCCGACGAGCCATCGCCGCCGAGCCCGAGCCTGGCCTGCGCAGCGTCGACGAGCTTGCCCGCCTCGCGGGCGAGGACGAGGACGGTCGTCAGGTTCTCCGGAGCGAACATCCGGGCCCACGTGTCGGCGAGCGTCAGCGACCCGACGTTGAACTCGGTCAGGAGCCGGATCGTGTTCACCTCGAGCGGCGGTGGATCGATGATCCGCTCGAAACCGTAAGCCGGGATGTCATGGCTGCCGCGGATCGAGAGCCAGTGGTCGGGGTGGGTCGCCGCGAGCCGGAGGATCGTCCCGACCACCTGGCGGAACATCGGCCCGAGGTCGGAGCCAGGGTCCTTGGGATCGTGGATCTTCGCTCCGAGGCGGGCCTGGCAGACCGCGAAGCCGCCGGTCAGAGCGGACGTCGTCATCCAGATGTCGATACCGAACTTGCTGATGTCGTCGGACCAGTCGTCGAGCGAGAGGTAGTGTTTGACGAGGTCGCCGCTGACGCCGAAGTCGCCGCCGATCGGCTGCCGGATCCGGTTGCCGTACAGGGCCCGGGTCAGCGGATAGGTGACGGTGTTCGTGATCGTGCCGTCGTACTTGTAACGGGCGTAGAGCGGGGCCACGTAGTCGTAGCCGCCCTTGATGATCGGTCCGGCGAGGAGCTCGATCCACTCGGGCACGATCGAGCGCAGGTCGCTGTCGACCACGACGAGCGCCTGGACCTCCAGGGCTGCGGCGATCTCGAAGATCGTCCGGAGGGCGGCCCCCTTGCCACCGATGCCGTCGATCTCCGGATAGGTCAGGCTGACCCGCGAAAGCTTGTTCGTCGGCCGGGTCAGGAGGATCTGTTCGATGTAATCGGGCGGCTCGGTCTCGACCACGACGCGCCCGGTGCCGTCGGGCGAGCCTGCGTCGCTGTTGACGAGGACGGGCTTCAGGTCCGGGAAGTACTGGACGAGACCGGCCTGGGCCGCCCGCACGACATAGCCGATCGTCGCGGCGTTCTTGAAGCTCGGGATGCCGACCATGATGTCCGCGTGGCCCAGCCGGGCGATCTCATCGCGGATGGCCGGCGTCAATCCTTGGGCGGGCACGTTGAGACCGTACCACCGATCGCGGACGGTCGCGCCTCCGGGGCCGATCGCCGCGGGGCCGCCTGCGCTCCTCGGTCAACGGGCCCGAAGCCCGCTCGCTCGGGTCCTCGCCACCGGTTCGTGCCCGACCGCCAATCGGGCGATCTCAGCGTGCGGGGATCGCTGCGAGCGACCACTCCTGGTTCTTCTGGCCGGGCACGTAGCGGCTGTTGGCGGCCTTGTACGACATCCGTCGGAAGCCGAACGAGCGCCACGAGCCGAGCCAGGTATCGATCGGCGGCTTCACGTGGATCCCGACCCGGATCAGGTGGCTCTCGACCACGACCGACTCGAGGATCCGCTTCCGCTCGAGAAGCGGGACGTCGCACAGGGAATCGTCGTCGATCCACAGCAGGTCGACGGCAACGAGCGCGACCTCGTCGTCTGCGCCGACGGTCCGCCGCCGGGCCTCCTCCTGCTGCCGCTGCGCCAGGCGATCCTTCCGATCCCCGCGCGTCCCGATGATCATCTGCGTCATCGCCTGGCCCGGCTTGGGCATCGAGATGCTGTCGCGTCCGGCGATGGCCGAAGTCGCCTGAATCGGCTCGTCGGTCAGGAACGCCTCGATCAGAGCGGTCGCACCACCGGTCGCCTCGACGAACGCCTTCGCGAGGTCGTGGTGGCCGTCGAGCGTCCTGCCCTCGGCGTCGGTCAGGCTGACCGTGCCGTTCTCGACGAGCGCCAGCACGCGCGGTCCCGTCCAGAGCGGCTCGATGATCGGGTCGGCGATCGCGTTTGCCCGGCGGTCGCCGAACAGCTGGGGTCGCCAGGTGGCGGCGGCGGACGCGGCGTCGGAGGCGAGCATCGATCGATGATACGCGTGGAGCCGGCCGGATCGTTCACACCGAGTCGAGCAGCCCGTGTCGGACAACTGGAGCGGGTCGGGCGAGGCGGTCGACGTCCCCGCGTGAGGCGAACCTATTCGCGCCGCGCGCCGGTCTCGTCGAGGTTTGCCCGCCGCCAGGCCCAGGCCGAGCCGATCATCGCGTCGAGGGTCGGTCGCGCCGCCGTCCAGCCGAGCACCTCGCGGGCGCGATCCGCTGCCGCGACGAGGACGGGCGGGTCGCCGGCCCGACGCGGGCCCATCGTTTCGGGGATCGGCCGGCCGACGACCGTGGCCGCCGCATCGACCACCTGGCGGACGCTGAACCCTTCGCCGATGCCGAGATTGCAGACGAGCGCAGTGTCGGTCCGTGGATCGTCGGGCGCGGTTGCCTCGAGCGCCGCAAGGTGGGCATCGGCGAGGTCGGCGACGTGGATGTAGTCGCGGATGCAGGTGCCGTCGGGCGTCGGGTAGTCCGCGCCGAAGAGCGTGATCGGCTCGCCGGTCTCGGCCGCTCGCAGGACGTTCGGGATGAGGTGCGTCTCGGGATCGTGGAGCTCGCCGTTGTCGTCGGTCGCACCCGCGACGTTGAAGTAGCGGAGGGCCACGCTCCGGAGGCCGTACGCATCGCCGTAGAAGCGGAGCGCCGCCTCGAAGGTCCGCTTCGTCTCCCCGTATGGATTGATCGGGCGGAGCGGGGCGTCCTCCGTGATCGGGGTCGTGTCCGGCACGCCGTACACCGCCGCGCTCGAGCTGAAGACGATTCGCCCGACTTCGGCCTGGCGGGCGGCCTCGAGCAGGACGATGCCGCCGCTGACGTTGTCGCGGTAGTAGCGGGCCGGATCGCGGACCGATTCGCCGACGAGCGAGCGGGCCGCGCAATGGAGGATCGCGTCGACGCAGGCCCGCTCGAGGAGGCGCGCCAGTTCGTCGGCGGCGCCATAGCTGCCGACCTCGAGCGACACCACCGGCGGCACGGATTCGCGGTGGCCGGTCGTCAGGTCGTCGAGGATCACGACGTCGTGGCCCGCCTCGACCAGCCGCTCGACGCTGACCGAGCCGACGTAGCCTGCGCCGCCGGTGACAAGGACTCGCATCAGCGTCGCCGCCGGAGGAGCCGGCCGACGAGGCCCGGCCGATCGGCGTGGGAGTCGGAGTCGGACGGCGGGGCCAGCCCATCGTTCGCATCATGGTCCGCGGGCAGCGCCTCGCCCCGATTCCGCATCTGCTCGGCCATCCGCTGGGACAGGTGGCTGGCCATCGGGTTGTCGGGATCGAGAGCGAGGGCTCGCCTGGCGAACGTGTAGGCGCCGCGCTGGTCGCCGCGCTCGAGAGCCACCCGCGCGAGCCCCGTCAACGCGATCGAGTTCTTCGGGTCGGCGGCGATGACCTGGCCGTACAGCCGCTCGGCGTTGTCGAGCAGCCCGATGCCCATCGCCCGCTCGGCCTCGAGCATCAGCTCGATCATCGGATGTCCCAGGCGGTTGCCCGCTCCGGATCCCAATCGTCGGGCAGCAACGGTGCCACGACGGCCGTGCTTTCGACCGTCACGAATGCGCCCGAGTCGGCCGATTCGCAGATCGCGGTCATGACGTCGAGGACGTGGAAGGCGAGGTCGCCGGTCGCGCGGTGGGGCCGGCCCTCGCGGATCGCCCGGGCCATATCGAGAACACCGGTCCCGCGCGTGGAGCGCGCCACGGTCCGGGCCACCGTCTCGGGCGTCGTCGAGCTCCGCCGCCGGATCTGGATCTCGCCCCCGAACTCATTCGGGTCCGGAAGGATCATCGTCGCGTCGCGGCCGGTCACCTCGAGCAGGATCCGGGGCTGGGCCGAATCGAACGAGAAGATCGCCTGCGCGGACGCACCGCCGGCGAACCGCGCCAGCGCCCCGACGTGACTCGGGACGGTGACGTCGAACTCCTGGCCCGCCCGCGGGCCCGATCCGATCGTTCGCCGGGGGCGGGCGGTGGATGAGAGACCCGCAACCGCCGCCACGGGGCCGAGGACCTGGACGAGCGCGGTCAGGTAATACGGTCCGATGTCGAACAGCGGTCCGCCGCCCGCCTGGAACAGGAAGGCCGGGTTCGGGTGCCACGCGTCGGGGCCCGGCGATTGGAGCAGCGCGATCGCCGTCAGCGGCTCGCCGATCGCGCCGTCCTCGAGCAACCGCCGTGCCGTCTGCAGCCCCGCGCCGAGGAACGTGTCCGGGGCGCACCCGATCCGGAGTCCGGCCGCCGCCGCCGCGTCGAGCACCGCCCGGCCGCTCGCCC
>JACDAH010000177.1 GCA_013695505.1 Chloroflexota bacterium
GCCAACAACCCCGACAGCGCGGAGCGGTGCGAGCGAGATGGCCAAGTCGTCCCCAACCATCCCGATCCCGATCGCGAGCCCTCGCCAGAGCGGCCGCAGGATGCACGCGTCTCGTCGTGAGGCGGCCTGGGGTGCCGTCTTCGTCGGGCCGTGGGTCATCGGGTTCCTGCTCTTCACCCTCGGACCGCTGCTCGCCTCGCTGGTCCTGTCCTTCACGGACTTCAACCTCGTCCGGCCCGAGGCAGTCGCGTTCGTCGGGCTCGACAACTACGCCCGTCTGGCCACCGACCCGCTCGTCGTGCAGGGCCTCCTGGTCACGGCCCGGTTCGCGATCCTCGCGGTCCCGGTGACGATGATCGCCAGCCTCGGCGTCGCCCTCCTCGTCAACAGCCCACGCCTGTTCGGACGGAGCGGCTTCCGGACGCTGTTCTACATGCCGATCCAGATCCCGCTGGTCGCCAGCACGCTCGTCTGGATCGGGTTCCTGAATCCGGAGACCGGCTGGCTGAACGGCATTCTCGGGCTCATCGGGATCCAGGGTCCGGACTGGACCAACAGCGCGACCTGGGTGTACCCGGCGCTGACCCTGATCGGCCTGTGGGGGATCGGAAACTTCATGCTGATCAACATCGCGGGTCTGCAGTCCGTCCCGACCGAGCTGTACGAGGCGGCCCGGATCGACGGCGCCGGCCCGTGGAGCATGTTCCGCCGCATCACGATTCCGCTCATGTCGCCGATCCTGCTCTACAACCTGGTCATCGCCCTGATCACAACGTTCCAGTACTTCACGCAGGCGTACGTGCTGACGAACGGCCGCGGCGACCCGAACAACTCCACGCTGTTCATCAACCTCGATCTCTTCCGCGAGGCGTTCGTCAACAACCACATGGGCTATGCCGCCGCGATCGGCTGGCTCCTGTTCGTGATCGTGCTCGCCTTGACGCTCGTCCTCTTCTACGTGGCGCGAAAGCGCGTCTACTACGCCGGCGGTGAGGCGTGACCGCGCGGACGGAAGCTCGTCTTCCCGCGTTCTCGGATCGCGGCCCCGTGTCGCGGAGCCTCCGCCGCTACCTGGCTCGCGCATCGCTGACCCTGCTCGCGGTGACGATCCTGAGCGCGTTCCTGCTGCCGCTCGTCGCGATGACGGCGGCGTCGCTCGAGGATGCCGGCCAGCGGACCACGGCCGGAGCTCCGATCTACCCGGCGAGCCCGGCCACGGGCACGTACCAGGGCCAGACCTACGAGATCTACGGTGTCCCCATCGACGGCACGGTCCGCGACCTGATGCTCGTCAAGAAGGGACGGAGCTCGAGCACGTTCGTCGACCCAGGGGATGCGACGCAGACGCCGATCGTCTGGCCGGGCGCCTGGCGGACGCTCAAGCAATCCTGGGTGTTCGACCCGAAGCTGAGCAACTTCAGCACCGTCTGGTCGCAGCTCAACTTCCCGAGGCTGCTCTTCAACACGGCTGCCGTCGCGGTGCTCAGCACGCTCGGAGCCGTGCTTTCGTCGGCGCTCGTCGCCTACGGCTTCGCACGGTTCCGATTTCCCGGCAAGAACATTCTCTTCATCGTCCTGATCGCGACGATCATCCTGCCCTTCCAGGTCACACTGATCCCGACATACGCGGTCTTCACCAAGCTGGGCTGGAACGGGACGTGGCTTCCGCTCATCGTCCCCCACTTCTTCGCCAATGCCTTTAACGTCTTCCTGTTGCGCCAGTACTTCCTCTCGATCCCGCGGGACCTCGACGAGGCCGCGATGATCGACGGGGCCAGCCCCTTTCGGGTCCTTCGCTCGGTGATCCTGCCGCTGTCGGTCCCGGCCCTCACGGCCGTGACCCTCTTCCACTTCTTCTACTCCTGGAACGACTTCTTCCTGCCGCTGCTGTATCTGTCGGGCAAGCCGGACCTGCAGACGCTGCCGATCGCGATCCAGCAGTACAACGCCCTCTACGTGTCGCAGCCGACGCTCATCCAGGCGGCCGCCCTGATGACCATGGCCGTCCCGGTGGTCGTGTTCTTCCTCGCCCAGCGGGCGTTCATGCGCGGCGTCGTCGTCACCGGCGTCGAGAAGTGAGGCTCGACTCGGAGGCACCGAACGAGCCTGCGGTCGCGAGCGCGGCGCCGTTCCAGACCGACGGGCCGCGCATCCCGACGGTCGCCTGGCGGCGGGGGATCGGCGTCCCATGCCCTGAGGTCGGTCACCCCCGGGTCGACACGCCGATGATCGACGACGGCGAGTGGGCGGGCGTCCCGATCGGCGGCCTCGGCACCGGGAGCATCGGGCGAACGTTCCGGGGCGACTTCGGGCGCTGGCATCTCGAGGTCGGCAAGCACCGGTTTGCGC
>JACDAH010000498.1 GCA_013695505.1 Chloroflexota bacterium
GTAGTGTCATCAGCGCCGGAAGTCGCCGGCGGCGCGCGCTCGATCTGCTCGAGCGGGTCGGGCTGGCCGACCTCGCCGACCACCTTCCCGCCGAACTCTCCGGCGGCGAGCAGCAGCGGGTCGCGATCGCCCGCGCCCTCGTCACCCGGCCGGCGCTCCTGTTCGCCGACGAGCCGACCGGCAACCTCGACTACACGACCGGTACCGAGATCCTCGAGGCCCTCTGGCGTTCGTGTGTCGAGCGCCGCCAGACCGTTGTGCTCGTGACCCACGATTCCAAGGCGGCGGCGTATGCCGATCGCGTCCTCGTCATCAGCGACGGTCGGATCCGCGACGAGATCGTGCTCGGCCGGCGCGACGACCACGACACGAGCCCGCTGGTGAGCCGCCTCGCCGAGCTCGGGCTCTGACCCGTGGGCGGATTGCGCTCGCTCGCGATCCGAAGCCTGGCGGCGCGCCGCGGCCGGACTGGCCTGTCGGTCGTCGGCATCGCCCTCGGCATCGCAGTCCTGTACGCCTCGCTGGCGGCCGACGCGGGCATCGCCGCCTCGATCGACCGGACAGTCCACGACCTCGTCGGCAAGGCGGACGTGCGGGTCGAATCGTTCGGGGCGAACGGTCTCTCGGCCGACAGCCTCGCCGCGATCGACGACGCGCCCGGCGTGGCCGTCGCCGCACCCGCCCTGCAGCGCCGGACCTACCTCGTGGCGGCCGTCGACGATCCCGGTGCCGCGCCGCCGCCGGTGACCGCGCTGGGGATCGATCCCGCGACGGAGGGCAAGATCCGGGACCTCGCCATCACCACGGGCGTCGGGCTCGGCGGGACCGAGACCTTCGAGGCCCTGATCAGCCAGACCCTGGCCACCGCGAGCGGGACGGCCGCCGGCGGATCGATCACCTTCCAGGCCGGCGATGGACAGCCCGTCGACTTCACCGTCGTCGGGATCGTCGCCGGCGACGGGCCGCTCGTCGGCTCGGCGGGCAGGACGGTCATCCTGCCGCTCCGGACGATGCAGCGGATCTTCGACGACGACACGGTCAGCCGAGTCGACATCGTGGCCGGCGAGGGGGCGACGCCGGCCGAGGTCGCGACCGCGATCGGCGTGGGGCTGACAGGCCAGCCGTACGTCCTCTCGTCGCCGGCGGACGTCGCCGCATCCCTCCGCAGCTCGACGGCGGACTTCCGCTCGACGACCGCCCTGATCGCCGCGGTGGCCCTGTTCGTCGGCGCGTTCCTGATCTTCAACACCCTCTCGATGACGGTCTCCGAGCGGGTCCGGGAGCTTGGCCTGCTCCGGGCGGCGGGCGCGACGCGCAGCCAGCTCGTGGGCTTCGTCGCGGTCCAGGCGTTCGTCCTCGGGATCCTCGGCTCGCTCGTCGGGCTTGTCGCGGGCTTCGTCCTGGCGGAGCTGATGGCCGCCGATCTGCGGACGATCGCCTCGATCCCCTTCGAGCGCGTCGATCCCAGCCTCTCTTCGATCGTGGCGGTCGTCGCGATCGGTCTCGGAGTCACCATCGCAGCGGCCATCGAGCCGGCGCGGCGGGCAGGCTCGATCCCGCCGGTCGAGGCGCTCCGGGACCGGCTCGATCCGACGACGGCGCGCCGGGCCCGGTTGCGCTGGCTGGTCGGCGTGTTCGTCGTCGTCGGGATCGCCGGCCTCGTCGCCTGGCCGCATGACCCGGGGACGACCGGTCTGGCCCGTTCCGGGCTCATCTACCTCGTCCTGTTCGCCGCCGTCCTCGCTGCCCCGCTCGTGGTCGGCGCACTCGGACCGCTCGCCGGCCTGCCGTTCCGGACCGTCCTTCGCCTCGAGGAGCGGCTCGCCCGGGCCTCGATCGTCCGCGACCGGTCCCGGACGACGTTGACCGTCGGCGCCCTCGCGATCGGGCTGGCGATGGTCGTCGCGGTCGGCGGCGTGGCCCACCAGTCGCGGCTGGCGGCGACGGCGTGGCTCGAGGCGGTGATCCCGGGCGACGAGCTTCTGACCTCGATCCGGCCGATCGCCCTGGACGAGGACGTGATCGCCGACCTGGCCGCGATCGACGGGGTCCGGCGGGTCAGCCCGATCGCGATCTTCGAGGTTGCCCGCGACGGCGTCCGGATCGACGCGGCGGCGGTCGAGGGGAGCGACTTCCTCGACGACGGCCGGCTCGTGATGGTCGACGGCGACCGGCTCGCGGCGCTCCAGGGCCTGGACGCCGGTGGGGTCGCGATCCTGCCCCGGAGCGTCGCCGCGCGGACCGGGCT
>JACDAH010000182.1 GCA_013695505.1 Chloroflexota bacterium
TAGACCTCGACGCCGGCGCCGATGAACAGCTCGCCGCGCTCCTCCAGGTTGAACAGCCCGAACGCGTTCGACGTCCCGGTCCGATCCGCGACGAGCACCCCGTTGGTGCGATGGGTGACCTCGCCGGCCCACGGCCCGTAGCCCTCGCCGATCTGGTGGAGCAGCGCCGTGCCGCGGGTGTCGGTCAAGAGCTGGCCGCGGTAGCCGATCAGGCCGCGGACCGGGAGCACGAATTCCAGGCGGACTCGGCCGTCGGTGTCGGTCGTCATCTGCTCGAGACGTCCCTTGCGGGCGGCCATCGCCTCCTGGACCGCGGCGATGTAGTCGGGCGGGATGTCGATCGTGACCCGCTCGTATGGCTCCTGGATCTCGCCGTCGACCGTGTGGAGAAGGACCTCCGGGCGCGAGGCCGTCAGCTCGAAGCCCTCGCGCCGCATCTGCTCGAGGAGGACCGCCAGCTGGAGCTCGCCGCGGCCTCGGACCTCGAACGTGTCGCCGCTCTCGGTCGGGTAGACCTCGATGGAGACGTTGCCGAGAGTCTCCTTGTCGAGACGGGCCTTGATCTGGCGCGAGGTCACGAACTTGCCCTCGCGGCCGGAGAGGGGCGACGTGTTCACGCCGAACGTCATCGACAGGGTCGGGGCGTCGACGTCGAGGCGAGGGAGCGGGCGCGGATCGGCTGGATCGGTGATCGTGTCGCCGATCGTGACCTCCGGCAGACCCGCGACCGAGACGATGTCGCCGGGTCCCGCCTCGGCGATATCGATCCGGTCGATCCCGTGGGCGGTCTGGAGCGACGTCACCGTTCCGCTGATCGTGACGATCCGGCCCGGCTCGATCGATCCCGCGGTGTCGTCGGCCTCCTCGCGGAGGACGGTGATCCGCTGACCGGTCCGGATCCGGCCATTCCAGATCCGGCCGACCGCCATCCGCCCAACGTAGTCGTTGGCGGAGAGATTCGTGACGAGGAGCTGGAGCGGATGGCCCTCCTCGTAGACCGGCGGCGGCGTTACCTCGACCAGCGTGTCGAGCAGGACGCGGAGGTCGGTCGCCGGCTCGTCGAGCGACCGCGTGGCGGTCCCGAGCTTGGCGTTCGTGTAGATGACCGGAAACTCGATCTGGTGGGCGTCGGCGCCGAGGTCCATGAAGAGCCCGTAGATCTCGTCGAGGACCTCGGCCGGGCGGGCGTCGGCGCGGTCGATCTTGTTGACTGCCACGACGACCGGCAGGTGGCGAGCCATGGCCTTCTGGAGGACATAGCGGGTCTGGGGCAGCGGGCCCTCGGCGGCGTCGACGAGGAGCAGGACCGAGTCGACCATCAGCAGGCTTCGCTCGACCTCGCCCCCGAAATCGGCGTGGCCGGGCGTGTCGACGATGTTGAGGCGGATGCCGGCGTGGTCGACCGTCGTCTGCTTGGCGAGGATCGTGATCCCCTTCTCTCGCTCGAGGTCACCCGAATCCAGGACCCGGTCGATGACGGCCTCGTTCGCCCGGAACGTGCCCGTCTGGCGAAGCATCGCGTCGACGAGGGTGGTTTTGCCGTGATCGACATGAGCGACGATCGCGACGTTGCGAAGGTCGGTCCGGGTGGCGCGGGTCGTGCCAGGCTCGGTCGCGGGTGCGCTGGGAGTTGGGGGCGTCGTGGCGTCGGCGGGCACGGTCGGGCGAGGCTCCTGTGAAAAGCGGGCCGTTCATTCTCGCACGGAACCCCGGTCCGGCCCAAACTCCGCCCGTCTAGACTGGTGGCGATGACCGTTGCCGCCGTGATCCTCGCCGCCTCGCCCGAGTCCGCCCTGGCCGACGCCGACGGGATGCCGGCCGTGCGGCGGATCGCCGATGTGGCCTGGTCGGGCGGCGCGACCCCGATCGTCGTCGTGTCGTACGACCCCGATGGCGCGGTCGGGGTGGCCCTGGCCGGCGCACCCGTGACGCTCGCCGAGCCGGCTCCGCCGGAGCACGGCCCGAAGGCCCAGATGGTCCGTGGTGCGGACGTCGCCCGGTCCGAGATCGACGACACGGCCGCGGTGCTGCTCTGGCCGGCCCGGATGACGTGGGTGGGACCGGAGACGGTCACGTCGCTGATCGAGCTGCACGGGGCGGCGCCCGATGCGCTGCTCCGCCCGACGTGGGATGGCGAGCCCGGGTGGCCGGTACTCCTGCCGGTGGCAGGACTCGATGCGCTCCGGGACGTCGGCGCTGGTCGAATGCCGCCGGACATCCTCGTTGACC
>JACDAH010000209.1 GCA_013695505.1 Chloroflexota bacterium
CGGCGATCGCAGGCGCAGATCGCGCGCCCCGACCGCACGTCTCGTGCACGACCGCCGTGTGAGGGGCGACTCCGTTGCGTGGGGCGACCACAGCTGACGGCCCGACGGGCCTGGAACTCGGCCGAACCAGCCGGGCGATCCTGTTGCGGGGGCGGCCACAAGTGACGGCTGGACGGCCCCGAACTCGGCCGAACCTCCGCTTGCGGCGTCGCTCGTGGTCCGGGGCGCAACAAGCGTTGGCCGGCGGCGCGCCCGGACTTCACTTGTGGTGCCGAGCGCAACAGGTTCGGCCAATCGTTTCGGCGCGCCGCGGCGCCGCCAGGCGCGGCGCCACCCGTGCCCCGGCGCGCCCAGGAGCGTTAGAACATCCGTGCGAAACGAGGCGCGGCGTGGTAGATTCCGGCCGATGACGGACGACCTCTCGCGGATCCTCGCGCCCGACCTGATCGACGATACCGATGTCGTCGTCGAAGGCACCCTCCGGCCGCGAACGCTCGACGAGTACATCGGGCAGCGCGAGGTCAAGGCCAACCTATCGGTGCTGCTGGCGGCGGCGCGCGGCAGGGAAGAGGCCGCCGACCATGTCTTGCTCTACGGCCCGCCCGGCCTCGGCAAGACCACCCTCGCCACGATCATCGCCCGCGAGCTCGGCGTCAACGTCCGATACACCAGCGGGCCGGCTGTCGAGCGGGCCGGCGACCTCGCCGCGATCCTGACCGCGCTCGACGAGCGCGACGTCCTGTTCATCGACGAGATCCACCGCCTGAATCGCGCGGTCGAGGAGATCCTCTATCCGGCGATGGAGGACTACGCGCTCGACGTGATGATCGGGAAGGGCCCGAGCGCGCGGAGCCTCCGCCTGAGCCTGAAGCCCTTCACCGTGGTCGGGGCCACGACCCGGGCGGGCCGGATCTCGTCCCCACTCCGTGACCGCTTCGGCGCCACGTACCGGCTCGATTTCTACGAGGAGGACGACCTGGCCGCGATCGTCGATCGGTCGGCCCGGATCCTCGATGTCTCGATCGACGAGGCCGCCGCCCGCGCGATCGCCCGCCGCGGCCGGGGAACGCCGCGGATCGTCAACCGTCTCCTGAAGCGGACCCGCGACCACGCCCAGGTCCACGGCAACGGCCGGGTCGACGAGGCGACCGCAACGGCCGCCATGCGCCAGATGGAGATCGACGACGAGGGCCTCGACTCGACCGATCGCAAGCTCCTGGCCGCGATCGTGCAGAAGTTCGCCTCGGGCCCGGTCGGGGTCCAGGCGCTGGCCGCCGTGCTCGCCGAAGAGGTCGAGACCATCGAGGATGTCTACGAACCGTTCCTGCTTCGGCTCGGGTTCCTCGATCGGACGCCTCAGGGCCGGATCGCGACCGAGGCCGCCCGGGTACACCTCGCCGGGCTCGGCTACGAGATCCCGCCGCCGCGCCGGTCGGAACCGGCGATGCCCGGGTTCTGGGACCTGCCCGCGGACGTCACCCCGGATGTCGCCACGGGTCCGGCCGCGCCGACCTCGGACGAGCCCGGGGCGTGACCGGCGCTGCCGCGTTCACGGTCGAGGTGCCGCCGCCCGCGGACGGAGCGACTCGCGCCCGGGTCGGCCGGCTCGGGTTGACCCATGGCGTCGTCGAGACCCCGCAGTTCATGCCGGTCGGGACGAACGCAACGATCAAGGCCCTCCATCCCGACGATATCCGCGAGGTCGGCGCCTCGGTCATCCTCGCCAACACGTATCACCTGTACCTGCGGCCGGGTCACGAGCGGATCGAGCGTCTCGGCGGGCTTCACCGGTTCATGTCCTGGGATGGCCCGATCCTGACCGACTCCGGCGGGTTCCAGGTCGTGTCGCTCGGCGATCTCCGGGTCGTCGATGAGGGCGGCGTCACGTTCCGGAGCCACCTCGACGGCTCGACCCACCGGTTCACGCCGGAGCTCGCGATGGAGGTCCAACAGGCCCTCGGCTCGGACATCGCGGTCGCCTTCGACCAGCCGGTCTTCCCGAGCTCGCCGCGGGCCGTCGTCCAGGACGCGACGGAGCGGACCCATCGCTGGGCGGAGCGCTCCCTGGCGGCCCATGGCCGGCCCGACCAGGCGCTGTTCGGGATCGTCCAGGGCGGCCTCGAGCCTGATCTGCGTGCCGAGAGCACCCGGGTCATCGCCTCGATGCCGTTCGACGGGATCTGTCTCGGCGGCCTGGCCGGGGACGAGACGCCGGCTCAGCGCAACGCCGCGCTCGACGTCGCCGTCCCGCTGCTCGACGCCGACCCGCGCCCGCGCTACCTGATGGGCCTCGGCTCGCCGGCCGCCCTGCTCGATGCGGTTCACCGGGGAGTGGACCTGTTCGATTCGGTCCTGCCGGCACGGGTCGCCCGGAACGGCCAGCTATGGGTGCCGGGCGGTCGCCTCAACCTCCAGAACGCGCGCTTCCTTGACGATCCGCAGCCCGTCCAGGCCGACTGCCCGTGTCTCCTCTGCCGGACCTTTTCGCGGGCCTATCTGGCCCACCTGTTCCGGGCAAAGGAGCTCCTCGCGTACCGTCTGGCGACTTGTCACAACCTGACCTTCACCCTAGACTTCATGCACAGGATCCGGACCGCGATCCGGTCCGGAACCTTCCCTGCAGAGCTGCCGGATCTGGCCTTGCGCGCCGGTCGAGTAAGCGGCAGTGAAGCCGCGGAGCAGTCCGCGTGAATGGTCAATCGCTAGCCTGCAATCCAGTCCGGAGGCACGTCGATGGCTTCTCGAGATCGTCCGAAGAAGGAACAGAAGAAGAAGCCCAAGGATCGATCCGGCCAGCCCAAGCTGACGTCGCTTTCGGAGCCGCCGCCACAGCAGGCCGAGCTCATCCGGAAGCCGCGCAAGGAAAAGCCGGTTCGCGAGGAAGAAGCCACCGACGAGGGTTGATCGCCCGAGGTCTCGCCCGGGAGCGCGACCTGTCGGTCCAGGACCATTCGACAGGAGCGTGACGAACCCATGGCGATGACCGGAGAGCGAGCCGCGGACGAGCGGAACGGCAGCGATCGAGCCCTTGATCGCGCCCAGGCGGAGCGCGGCAAGGCGGTGTCGGCGGCGGTCGCCGCGATCGAGAAGCAGTTCGGAACCGGCTCGATCATGAAGCTCGGCGCGAAGCCGATCACCGCGATCGACGTCATCCCGACCGGCTCGATCGCGCTTGATCTGGCCCTGGGCGTCGGCGGCATTCCGCGCGGCCGGATCACCGAGATCTTCGGCCCCGAGTCATCGGGCAAGACGACGATCTGCCAGCATGTCATCGCCGAGGCCCAGCGCCGCGGCGGAGTCGCCGCATTCATCGACGTCGAGCACGCCCTCGACCCGGCCTACGCCCGGGCATGCGGGGTCAACGTCGACGAGCTCCTCGTCAGCCAGCCGGACACCGGCGAGCAGGCGCTCGAGATCACCGAGACGCTGATCCGCTCCGGCGGGATCGATTGCGTCGTCGTCGACTCGGTTGCCGCCCTCGTGC
Source organism: Chloroflexota bacterium (assembly GCA_013695505.1). Taxonomy (GTDB): domain Bacteria; phylum Chloroflexota; class Limnocylindria; order Limnocylindrales; family CSP1-4; genus CF-46. The sequence continues at coordinate 3,485 of JACDAH010000209.1, forward strand.
CGCGGGCGGAGATCGAGGGCGAGATGGGCGACAGCTTCGTCGGCATCCAGGCGCGCCTGATGAGCCAGGCCCTGCGCAAGCTCACCGGCGCGGTATCTCGCTCCCACACCTCGCTGATCTTCACGAACCAGCTCCGCGAGAAGATCGGGGTCATGTTCGGCAATCCCGAGACGACCCCGGGCGGCCGGGCGCTCAAGTTCTACGCCAGCGTCCGGCTCGATATCCGCCGGATCGAGACGATCAAGACGGGGACTGAGTCGGTCGGCAATCGCGTCCGGATCAAGGTCGTGAAGAACAAGGTCGCGCCGCCGTTCCGCGTCGCCGAGTTCGACGTGATGTACGGCGAGGGCGTTTCCAAGGAAGGCGGCCTGCTCGATGTCGGCGTGGCGATGAGCGTCGTGTCCAAGACCGGCGCGTGGTTCACGTTCGAGGAGACGCGGCTCGGCCAGGGTCGCGAGGCGTCCAAGGACTTCCTCCGCGCCAACCCGGACATTGCCGCGACGATCGACACGAAGATCCGCGGGCGGATCAACGAGGTCGAGCTGCCGGTCGAGGGCATCGAAGAGGCGAAGTAGGTCGCGATGCCCGCTCGACGGCCGAGGGAGAGCTTCGCCGAGCGTCAGGCGCGCCGGGCGGAGATCGACGATCCGGCCGTCGTGCTCGAGGCCGCCGCGCGGTTCCTCGAGGCTCGGTCACGATCCGTCGCGGAGGTCCGCCGGCGGCTGGGCCGGGCCGGCTACCGGTCCGAGCTCGTCGACGGCGCGATCGTCCGCCTGACCGAGCTCGGCATGCTCGACGACGAGGCGTTCGGGCGAGCATGGGTCGAGT
>JACDAH010000220.1 GCA_013695505.1 Chloroflexota bacterium
GCAAGGACCTGGCGCTCCGGCTCGAGGACGAGGGCTACGGCCCGATCCTGCGCGAGGCCGGCCTCGAGACCGACGTTTCCGATGAGGCCCTGCTCGTTCCCCAGGCGCCCGCCGGCGCCGACCTCGAAGCGGTCCACCAGCCCGTGGAGGCCGCCCGCTAGCCGGGCGAGATCGAGCATGGCGATCGAGACCGAGCCCGATCTGGCGACCGACGGCCCCGGCCCCGCGACCACCCCCGTCGGGTTCGATCCGGCGGTCGTCCGCCGCGATTTCCCGATCCTCCAACAGGAGATCAACGGGCATCCGCTGGTCTATCTCGACTCGGCCTCGTCGTCGCAGAAGCCGACGGCCGTCCTCGAGGCGATGGACACCTACTACCGCCAGTACAACGCCAACGTCCACCGCGGGATCTATACGATCGGCGAGAAGGCGACCGCGGAGTACGAACAGGCCCGCGCGAAGACCGCCCGGTTCATCAACGCCCCGGACGCCCACGAGATCGTCTTCACCCGGAACGCGACGGAGGCGATCAACCTCGTCGCCTATTCGTGGGGCCGCACGAATATCAACCGCGGCGACGCGGTCGTGCTCACCGAGATGGAGCACCACGCCAACCTCGTCCCGTGGCAGCTCCTCGTCCAGGAGCGTGACGGCGACCTCGAGTTCATCCCGATCACCGACGACGGCGTTCTCCGCCTCGACGTCTTCGAGGTCCTCCTGAAGCTCAAGCCGAAGCTCGTCGCCTTCACCCACGTCAGCAACACGCTCGGCACGATCAACCCGGTCCGCGAGATGGTCGAGATGGCCCACGCGGTTGGGGCGTTGGTGCTCGTCGATGGCGCCCAGGCGGTGCCCCACGTTCCGGTCGACGTCCAGGGGCTCGGCGCCGACTTCTACGCATTCAGCGGCCACAAGATGCTGGCCCCGATGGGCTCCGGTGCGCTGTGGGCGCGGCGCGAGCTTCTCGAGGCGATGCCGCCGTTCCTCGCCGGCGGCGAGATGATCCGCGAGGTCCATCTCCGGCGAAGCGACTTCAACGACATCCCGTGGAAGTTCGAGGCGGGCACGCCGGCCGTCGGCGACGCGATCGGTCTGGGTGTCGCCGCGGAGTACCTCGGGGCGATCGGCATGTCGAACGTTCGCGAGCACGAGCGCGACCTCGTGACGTACGCCCTGGAACAACTGCCGGCGCGGGTGCCCGGGATCGAGCTGTACGGGCCGCTGGACCCCGAGCTCCGCGGCGGGGTCGTACCGTTCAACCTGCCCGGGATCCACCCCCACGACGTCGCCCAGGTGCTCGACCGGTTCGGGATCGCCGTCCGGGCCGGCCATCACTGCACGATGCCGCTCCACGAGCGCCTCGATCTGGCCGCGACCGCCCGCGCCTCGTTCCAGGTCTACTCGACCCGTGGTGACATCGACGCCCTGTGTGCCGGGCTCGTGGAGGTCCAGCGGGTCTTTGGCGGCTGAGGTTCCGGCGCCGTCGGCCGGCATCCCTAGCCCGGCGGCGGCTTCGTCGCATCGCGCGGCGGGGTTTCGCTCCCGTCGAGGAGGAGGCGGTCGCCGAGTGGCTCGGGCAGGTCGATCGTGATCGGAAACGGCGCGATGCCCTGGCAGTCCTGGGCGGCTCCGGACGGCCAACGGATCTCGAACGAGATCGTGACCGCGGTGTCGGCGAGGTCGAACACAGGCGGCTCGATCCGGCCCTCCGGCGATCGGCCGCTTGCGCACATCGGCGACTCGATCAGCGCCCGGACCTTCGTCGCTGTGGCCGCCGGCGGCGGCGCCGCGGGATCGAGCCACCATGTCCCGGGTCCCACCCGCGCCTCGCGATCGCCGTCGAAGGCCTTGGCGCTCCCGACGACGAGGTCCTTGGAATCGACGGCCGAATAGCTGGCCGCCCGAACCTGACTGAGCCACCAGGTCGCCCACCAGCCGTTGTCGTCCGACGCGAGGATCACGGAGCCGTCGTCGAAGCCGATATTCGCGGACGCGGCCAGCGGTCCCATCCGGCCGAATGCAATGGTCCAGCCATTTGGCGGCGCGAAGTCGTGGGTCAGGCTGGCGACCGAGAGAGCCGCACCGTCGAGCGGCGCCACCGCGATCA
>JACDAH010000225.1 GCA_013695505.1 Chloroflexota bacterium
CGATCGCGGCCGCCGCCACCGGTCTCACGATGAGCGCCGACGCGCGCTACGTCGTCGACCCCGCGAAGCATCGCGTCCGCGTCGCCGTCGGGCTGTCCGCGACGAACCACCGGACCGACACGAAGACCCGCCGCTTCTACTACGACCGGACGTACCTGGCCGTCCAGCCCGGGACGTCGAACTTCAAGATCAAGTCGAGCGGCGTCTCGCCGACCGTTCGAGCCCAGCGCAGGACGAGCACGTACACCCTGCTCCGGATCGACTTCGGCAAGCAGCTCGCGGCCGGCGCGACGCGCAGGTTCAGCCTGACCTTCGACATCAAGGACCCGGGCGGCGCTCCGACGCGGACGACCCGCATCGGCGCGAGTCTCGTCAGCTTCGCGGCGTGGGGCTTCGGCAGCGGCGGCAGCCCGGGCAGCGTGAGCGTCCAATTCCCGGCCGGATTCAGCGTCGACGTCGACGCCCCGCATCTCGGCAAGCCCGTCACCGATTCCGCCGGCACCGTCAGCTTCACGACCGGCCGGCTGGCGAATCCGCTGGCGTTCTTCGCCTACTTCGTCGCCGATCGGCCGAACGCTTACAAGGAGACGAAGATCCAGGTCACGATCGGCGACCGGACCGTCCCGATCACGATCCGCGCCTGGCCGGACGACCCGGCGTGGGCGAAGCGCGTGGCACGCCTGTTGAAGCGAGGCCTGCCGGCCCTTGCCGCCGACATCGGCCTGCCGTGGACGGTCGAACGGCCGCTCGTCGTGTCCGAGGCGATCAGCCGCACGGCGACTGGCTTCGCGGGCCGCTACAACCCGCCGGCCGGCGAGATCGAGATCGCCTACTACGCCACGACCTTTGTCATCCTCCACGAGGCGGCGCACGCCTGGTTCGATGGCAGGCTCCTCGCGGACCGCTGGGCGAGCGAGGGCTTCGCCTCCTACTACGCGCAGCGGGCCGCGAAGAAGATCGGCGAGAAGAAGGTCAAGGGCGACGTCCTGACTCCGGCGCTCGAGAAGATCCGCATCCCGCTGAACGCCTGGCGGCCGCCCGGGGAGGGTCCGACCAAGGTCGAGGATGCCGAATACGCCGCGGCACTCAAGGTCGCGACCCTCATCGGTGAGCGGGCCGGGGCGAAGGGATTGACCGCCGTGTGGCAGGCGATCCATCAGCAGCGCGCCGCGTATCAACCGACCGGGCCGGGCGCGAATCTCGAGACCGTCGCGGGAGCGCCCGACTGGCGTGGCTTCCTCGATCTGCTCGAGGAGCGGACCGTCACCGACTATGGCGACCTGTGGGGCGCCTGGGTCATCCGCCCGTCCGAGGCCCACCTGCTGGACGAGCGGGCCGCGGCGCGCCAGCGCTACGAGTCCACCGCGCAGAGGGCGGACAGCTGGCTGCTTCCGCGTTCCGTCCGCGACGCCCTCCGGGCGTGGCAGTTCGACCAGGTCGCCGGGCTGCTCGACAGTGCCACCACCTCGCTCGCGGACCGGGAAACGGTCGCCGCCGCGGCCAGGGACGCCGGACTCACCCCGCCGTCGACGATGGCAACCGCCTTCGAAGGCCCCCGCGGGTTCGCGGCCGCGTCCGCCGAGGCGGAGGTCGAGCTGGCCGCGATCGGCGCGTACCGTGAAGCCGCGGCAGCCCGCCAGCCCGATCCCGACCTGGTCGTCCAGGTCGGACTGTGGAACAGCGATCCGCTCGGGGCGCTCCGGAAGGCCTCCGACGCGTTCGCTGACGGGGACCTTGCGACGGCCGTCCAATCCGCTGCCTACGCCCGGAAGATCTGGATGACGGCCGCGGAGGTCGGCCGAAATCGGATTCTGGCCGTCGGGGCGTCGCTCTCGGCGGTCCTCCTCGCGACCTGGCTGGTCCTCCGCTGGCTGCGCGACCGGAGCATTCGGCGGCGCTCGTTCGTCACCGGCCGGGGCTGACCGGGTGGGGGCGCGGCCGTTTCCGGGAGGTCCGTCTCCCGCCCCTGGAGGTTCGCTGCCTGCCCGGCTGCCGTTCCGGCGCCCCGTCTGGCTGATCCTCGCCGCGACGCTCCTCGCGGTCTCCGGGGTCCTCGCCCCGGTCCGCGCCCCGATCGCCCGGGCCGCGTCGGACGGACTCGACATCACGACCGCCGCGGCCTACACGCTGGTCCCGGCCCGCCACGTGGTCCGCGTCGTGGTGGACGTCACGGCCCGCAACAACAAGCCGAACGTCATGTCCGGCGGGATCATCACGAAGTACTTCTACGACAGTGCCCGGATCGCCGTTCAGAGCGAGGCGCGGAACGTCACGGCGACGGCGGGCGGCCGGACGCTGACGACCTCGCTCAAAGCGGCCGACGGGTTCCGCATCCTCGAGGTCCGCTTCCGCTCGTCGCTCTTCTTCCGGCAGACCCTCAAGGTCCGTGTCTCGTTCGACCTGCCCGGCAGCGCCCCGCGCTCGAAGACCGATATCCGGGTGGGGACGGCGTTCGCGACGTTCGTCGCCTGGGCGTTCGGCGATCGCGGCAGCGTCCGGGTTGTCGTACCGGTCGGGTTCGAGGCGGAGACGACGGGATCCGATGCGGCGAAGTCGACCAGCGCCGGCAGGACGATCTTCCGCTCGGGTGCGATCGCCGACGTCGGGACCTGGTATCTCGTCGTCACCGCCGACCGCAAGAGCGCCCTGACCAACGACCGGATCGATCTCGCCGGCGGCGAGCACCTCGTGATCCGGGCATGGCCGGAGGACCCCGCATGGAGGCGGCGAGTCGCCGCTCTGCTGACGAAGGGCCTGCCGGAGCTGGTCAAGGTGACGGGCCTCGCCTGGCCGGTCGCGACCGACCTGTCGATCTTCGAGGTCCACACGCCGCTCCTCGAGGGCTACGCCGGCGTGTTCTTCGAGGGGCAGGACCGGATCGAGATCAGCGAGGACCTCGACGACCTGACGATCCTTCACGAGGCCTCGCACGCCTGGTTCAACAGCAACCTCTTCGACGGCCGCTGGATCAACGAGGGCCTGGCGAACACGTACGGAGCGAAGGGGCTCGCGGTCGTCGGAAGCGACAGCCTGGCGCCCGACAACGTCAGTCCGACCGATGCCGCCGCGGTCAAGCTCGAGGACTGGGTCCATCCGGGCCGGATCGCCGACGTCGCGACCGACGCTCGCGAGCGGTTCGGCTACGACGCCTCGTGGACCGTGATCCGATCGATCGTCACGCAACTCGGCGACGACCGGATGCGGGCCGTTCTTGCCGCGGCCGCCGGCAAGCAGATCGCTTATCACGGGGTGGGGGAGCCGGAGACGGTTCCCGGTGCCGCGGACTGGCGGCGCTTCCTCGACCTGCTCGACGAGGTCGGTGGCTCGACGTCCGCCGACGACCTGTTCCGGCGCTGGGTCGTGACCGACGCCGATGCGGATCGGCTCGACGAGCGGGCCACCGCCCGAACGGCCTATGCGACCCTCGCGGAGGCCGGTGGGGAGTGGCTCCCGCCGTACTACGTGCGCGCCCCGATGAGCGAATGGAACTTCACCGAGGCGACCACGCGCATCGACGCCGCGACGGCGTTGCTCGGCCGGCGCGACGAGCTGGCGGCGCTCGCGACGAACCTCGGCCTGCTGCCGCCCGACGCGCTCCGCACTGCGTACCAGACGGCGCCCGAATCGCTGGACGCGGCCAACC
>JACDAH010000507.1 GCA_013695505.1 Chloroflexota bacterium
GACCAAGTTCGTGGACAAGTCCGTTGTGCCGCGCCTGGACCCGTCGTATGGTTCGTCTTGCCCGAAGGGGCCAACGCAAACGGACAGGCGAGGCGAGGGGTAACCCACGCAGCGCCGCCGGTCCGGAACGGACGAGCCGCAAGGCACGCCCGGGCCGCGACTGCCGGTCCGGGAGCCGGCCGGCCGAGATCACATCAAGGCTGGCGGGATCCCACGACCGACCTCCGTTTTGCAGTCGGTTCCTTCGGGCGTTTTCGTGCGCTCGGGAAGCGCGTCCCCCGGGCGCCCCGGCCCGGGACACCCGGGCTACACTCGGTCGATGGCCAGCAGGACGCGCCCATGAGCCCGAGCGCCGCGGACTTCCCGGGCATCGTCGAGGTCGTCGTCGAGATCCCCCGGGGCAGCCGCAACAAGTACGAGTTCGACGAGGCCGCCGGCGTCTTCCGCCTCGATCGCGTCCTGGCCTCGGCCGTCCACTACAACTTCGACTACGGGTTCATCACCGACACCCGGGCCGGCGACGGCGACCACACCGATGCCCTGCTCCTCATCGACGAGCCGACGTTTCCCGGCTGCCGGGTCTGGGCTCGACCGATCGGCGGGCTCGAGATGCGCGACGACCAGGGCGAGGACTTCAAGGTTCTGTGCGTCGCGGTGGCCGATCCCCACCAGGCCCATGTCGAGACCCTTGAGCACGTCCGGCCCCATCGACTGATCGAGATCGAGCATTTCTTCAACACCTACAAGATGCTCGAGGACAAGGAGACCGATGTCGTCGGCTGGCGTGATGCGTCTCGTGCCAGGCGCGTCCTGGAGGAGGATCGGGTGACCTGGCAGGCGGAGGGGGCCGGCAGGCCCGACGGCCACGCTTGAACGACGACCCGCGCCTCTTCGTCGCCGCACCGCTCAGCGAGGAGGCGCGTGCCGCGGTTGCCGAGGTCGTCGACCGCATCCGGGCCGGTGAGCCCGAGGGTCGCGGGGTTCGCTGGGTCCGGCTCGACGGGCTCCACATCACGATGCGCTTCCTCGGCCCGACGCCGGATGCGCGCATCCCCGATCTCGCCGCGGCGGTCGCTCGCGCGGCCGATCAGGCGACCCCATTCACGATCCGGATCGCCGGCGCCGGCTCGTTCCCGCCGGTCGGTCGGCCGCGGACGCTTTGGCTCGATCTCGATCGCGGGGTCGACCAGCTGGCGGCGTTGGCGACGCGCATTGACGACGCGCTCGAAGGCGCCGGTTGGGAGCGCGAGCGGCGTCCGTTCCGAGCCCATCTGACGCTGGCTCGAGCCGATGGCGTGCGGGCCGGTCCGGCGACCGTGGCAGCCCTCCGCGCGGCTGCCGTCGAGCTCGCGATCGAGTCGCCGATCGAGCGTCTCGTCCTCTACGAGAGCATCACGGGCTCCGGTCGGGCGCGCTACGTCGATCGAGCCGACGTCGCCCTCGGCTGACCGCGAACCGGGACGAAGACGGACCGCTCGACGAAGTCGGAAGGCGGGCCGTGGGTGCTACCATCGCGACGCCCGCCGCGCGGACTCCATCGTTGGACGCAAGGGAGCCCACATCACGTCGTGACAACCACTCAGCGCGCCCGTCTGGTCGTTGCCATGGGGCTTCTGAACCTCATTCTCGCGACCGTTGCGCTGACCGCAGGCTTCGTGGCCCCGGCCCAGCCGGATGGCGATGTCGCACGAGCAAGTGAAGTGACTTCGCCCTCCTTGCGGCCCGCCAGCGGCGGTCTCCAGCCAACGACGGAGCCCGGCACATCATCGACGCCCGGAGGGCCTGAAGTCACCCCAAACTCGTCGAGTGACCTTCCCTCGACGGGCCCGTCCGGCGAGCCCTCGGTCGGGCCGCCCGTCGAACCGTCCGTCGAACCGTCCGTGGGACCGTCGGCTGAGCCGGTCGCGCCCAGCGAAGGTCCGATCCTGGCCGGCCTGCCGACCCCGACTCCCGCCGGCGTCAGCAGCCGGCCCACGTCGACACCGTCCCCGGTGGCGCGGCCGTCGCCCACGGCCCGTCCCACCGCTCGGCCC
>JACDAH010000268.1 GCA_013695505.1 Chloroflexota bacterium
ACGATGGGCAGGGTTCGCGTCGAGCGCGGCGGCGACCGCCTCGTCGAAAGCCGTGCCGAGGTCAGGAGCCACGACCGACAGGGGCGGCGGTGTCAATTCCGCCGTGCGGACCAGCTCGGCCATCGAGGACGCCGGTCGCGGCAGCCGGCCCGTCAGCCCGAGGAAGGCGACGCTCGCGAGCGCGAAGATGTCCGCCGCCGGACCGGCCCGTTCGCCGCGCAGCAGCTCGGGCGCAAGGTAAGCCAGCGTCCCGACCGCCGTCCCCGGCGCCGTGATGGCGCCCGATCCCGTATCCAGCTCGGGCCGGGCGAGGCCGAGATCGGCGAGCTTGGCTCGGTCGGCGGCGAACAGGACGTTCGACGGCTTGACGTCGCGATGAACAAGCCCCGCCTGGTGCAAGCCGGCAAGTCCGTCGGCAATCGAGACGAGAATCGGGATCAGCTCGTCAGGAGTCAGGCGGCGGCCGTCCCGAAGTCGGTCCGCCAGAGATCCGCCGGGGCACAGTTCCATGACGAAGAATGGGAGGAGACCGGTGGCGGGGTCGCCCGGGTCGACGTCGTGGACGGCCACCACGCCCGGGTGGGCGACGGCCGCCATGGCCCGGGCCTCGCGCTCGAAGCGGAGGGCGAGGGCGGGGTCGGTCGCATGGTTCGGGAGCAGGATCTTCAAAGCGACGTCGCGCACGAGTCGCTCATCGACGGCACGATGGACCGTCGCCATCCCACCGGCGCCGAGCGGGCTGACGATCCGGTAGCGGTCGGCGAGTCGGTCGCCTGGCGCGGGCATGCGGCCGAGCGTAGCCGATACGCTAGGATCGGTCGTCCCCACGGAGGTCCCATGTTCTCGACGCTGCTGGGCTCTCTGCCGCGCCTTCCGGACCGCCCAGCGGCCGCGCCCGATGCGGCGCGCCCCGGACTTGATGACGCGGAAGCCCGATCCGACGCCCTGGAGGCCCGACTCGACGACGTCGTCGCCCTCGGTCGCGTCCGTCTCGAGCTCGTGTCCGATGGCGCCGATGCCGCCCCGCCCGATCGCGATGCCGCGGCGATCGTCGCCGCCTGGACGGCCGCCGCCGGCGCCGGTGCGGTAGCCGTCAAGCAGGTCCTCCTCGGGCCGTACTCGGCGGGACGCTCGGCCGGAGCCGATCCGGAGGCCATCGCCGAGGTCATCCGCCCGACGATCCTTGCCCTGGCGGCTGCGGGCTGCCTTTTCGTCGAGATCGCAGAGCCGGAGGCCCTCCCGATCGCGACCGATCCCCTGGAGGCGGCCGTCTTTGCCCGCGCGCATCGTCGCCTGATCGACGGTGGCGAGGGCCTCCACGCTTCGCTGTCGCTGACCGGCGGGAACCTCGATACCGCGGGAGCCGCGACCTTCTTCGACCTCGCCTATCAGAGCTACGCGTTCGATCTGATCGCGGGTCCGGACAACTGGCGGCTGATCGCCCAGGCGCCGGCCGACCGCGGCGTCGTGTGCGGTGCCCTCGGGCTCGCGCCGGGTGCCGATGAGACCCGCGAGGTCCTCGTCTGGGCGGCCCACTACGCCGCCTCGACGAGCGGTCGGGGTCTCGCTCGGGTCGGGCTGGCCAACGCTCCGACGAGGGAGCCGCTCTCGCGATCGGAGGCATTGCGCAAGCTGGCGATCGTGGCCGAGGCGAGCCGGATCGCGTCCGTCGAGGAGCCTCGCGAGATGGCCACGCTGCTGGATCGGAGGGCGGTCGATCCCCGCGCCGGGTCGGGCGGACGGTTCGCGCCGGCGCGTCGGCGCCGGCAATGACTGGCGAGGGGACCGCGTCGCTCCGGCCGCGGCGATCGGCGGTCTGGTCGCTCGTCTTTCGGGCGGGATATCGGCTCCTGCGGATCCTCGACCCGCTCATCCGGTCGTGGACGGCCAATGACATGCCCGGGCTCAGCGGCGTCGTCGAGGTCCGGTCGGTCGGTCGTCGGACGGGCCGAGTGCGAACGACGATGATCACGATTCTGCGGGCGCAGGCTGGCTGGTACATCGGTCATCCGAACGGCGACGCAGCCTGGATCCGGAACGCCGAGGCGTCTGGTTGGGTCGAGATCGAGCCACCGGGCGCCCACGGTCCGCGTTACCGGCCCGAGCGGCTCGCTGCCGGCCCAGAACGAGATGCGGTGATCCGGGCCGCGATCCGGCAGCAGCCGTTCCCAGCCAATCTGCTCTATCGCGCCGCACAGCGCCACATCGCTGCGGTCGGCGTCTACCATCGCCTCGAGCCCATTGCCGGGCCAATCCAGGACGCCTCGGCCCCGACGGTTGACCCGCCGACAGCCGACGCTTTCGAAGGAGCCGAATGACCTCCAGTCGCTTCTGGCACGGGTTCGCCGACATGCACACGGTTGCCGAATCGAAGGTGGTGATCCGTTCGGCCGAGGGCGTCTGGCTCGAGGATGTCGACGGCAACCGCTATCTCGACGCGACCGCCGCGCTCTGGTACTGCAACGTCGGCTACGGTCGGCAGGCGATCGCCGATGCCGTCGCCGAGCAGCTCGTCCGGCTGCCGGCGTACTCGTCCTTCGGCGCCTATACGAGCGAGCCGACGCTGGCCCTCGCCGATCGACTGGCGGCCCTCGCCCCGTTCCCGAATGCGGTCGTGTTCCTCGGCTCGGGTGGGTCCGACGCGGTCGACACGGCCGCCAAGCTCGTCCGTCGCTATTGGGATGTCGTCGGCCGGCCCGACAAGCGGGTGATCGTTTCGCGCGAGTTCGGTTACCACGGGATGCACGGCTGGGGCACGTCTCTGGTCGGGATCGGTCCGATGAAGACCGGCTACGGCGGCAACTTCATCGACGAGGTCGTGAACGTCGGGTCGATGGACGTGGAGACGCTCGCCGCGCTGTTCGACGTGCGCGGCACCGAGATCGCGGCGTTCATCGGCGAGCCGGTGATCGGCGCAGGAGGCGTCATCCCGCCCGAGGACCACTACTGGGCAGAGGTCAATCGGCTCTGCCGCGAGCACGACGTCCTGCTCATTGCCGATGAGGTGATCACGGGGTTCGGGCGGACCGGCTTCCTGTGGGGGACGCAGCGGTACGGCATCGAGCCCGACCTCGTGACCTTCGCGAAGGGCGTGTCGTCGGGCTACGTGCCGCTCGGCGGCGTGCTGGTGGGGGAGCGGGTCCGGGCACCGTTCTGGGACGACGACGTGCCTGGCGCGGTGTTTCGCCACGGCTACACGTATTCAGGTCACGCCGGGGCGGCGGCCGCGGCGACGGCCAACCTCGACATCATCGAGTCGGAGGGGCTGGTCGCTCGCGTCGCTTCGCTGGAGCCGATGCTGGATCGCGAGGTCCGCCGGCTTTCCGGTGCGCCCGGTGTCGGCGAGGTCCGGACCGTCGGGTTGACGGCGGCGGTCGCCTTCTCGACCGGCCTGCTCGCTTCGGATCCGGGCCTGCCCGAGCGGGCGGTCGCGGCCGCCCTCCGGCACGGCGTGGCGACGCGGGTCCTGCGCGGCCACGCCCTCCAGATCTCGCCACCGTTCGTGATCACCGAATCGGAGATCACGACGATGGTCGACGGCCTCGGCGCCGCCCTCGACGAGGTCGCCGGCTAGACCCATTTCATCGGCGCGTGATCGCCGGCGCCTCGCGTCGTGCGGCGGGCGCTGGCGGCTGCGCCGCCCGGGTCGGGCGCCCGACCTGCACCGTGCGCGACCGTCTTGCAGCCATCACCTGAGCGGTTCACCATGGACGCATTCCCGACGCCATCGACAGGGGAGCAGGCACCACCTCGCCTGACCGTCGGATTTCGTGGGAAGGAGGCTCCGTACGTGGCCGAGCACATGACCGAGCACATCGCGCTGGTCGTCAACGGAACGCCACGAGAGGGGGACGTCGAGCCGAGACGGATGCTCGTCCAGTTCCTCCGTGAGGATCTGGAGCTGACCGGCACCCACGTCGGCTGCGACACCAGCCAATGCGGCGCCTGCACCGTCACGATCGACGGCATGGCGATCAAGAGCTGCACGATGCTCGCCGTCCAGGCCGACGGCGCGAACGTGAAGACCATCGAGGGAATGCAGGCCGCCGACGGCTCGCTGCATGCTCTCCAGGAGGGCTTCTGGGCCAAGCACGGCCTCCAGTGCGGGTTCTGCACGCCCGGCATGATCATGGCCGCGTCCGACCTGCTTGCCCGCAACGCGGATCCGACCGACGACGAGATCCGCCACGCGATCGAAGGCAACATCTGCCGCTGCACCGGCTACCACAACATCGTTCTGGCAATCCGGGAGGCCGCTTCGCTCGTGCGCGCCGGCGCGTCCGCTCCCACGCCCACGTCCATCACCGCCTGACCGCAAGCCCGACAAGGAGCACCACGATGGCGACCGCCGTCCAGGACGTCCTCGGCACCTCGGTCCGGCGGACCGAGGATCCCCGCTTCATCACCGGCAAGGGCCGCTACCTCGACGACATCAAGCTGACCGGAATGGCCCATCTCGCCATCCTCCGCAGCCCGTATGCCCACGCCAACATCCGCTCGATCGACACGACCCGGGCCAAGACGATGCCGGGCGTGATCGCCGTGATTGTCGGCGCCGACATCCCGTACAACCCGCTGCCCATGGCCTGGCCTGCCGGCGGCGCATCGGGGCTCCAGAACAACGTCAGCACGCCACGGACGCTCGCGACCGACAGCGTCAAATGGACCGGCGAAGGCGTCACCGCGGTCGTGGCCGAGACGCCGGAGCAGGCGATCGACGCGCTCGAGGCGATCGACGTCGACTACGAGCCGCTGCCCGCGGTCGTCGATGCCGAGAAGGCGACCCAGCCCGGCGCGGTCCAGCTCCACGAGAACGCCCCGAACAACATCGTCTTCGACTGGACGGTCGGCGACAAGGACGGCACGGAGAAGGCCCTCGCCGAGGCGGAGGTTGTCGTGCGGGAGCGGCTCGTCAACCACCGCCTGATCCCGAACCCGATGGAGGTCCGCGGCGACATCGGCTGGTACAACCCGGGCACCGACGAGTACACGGTCTGGATGTCGAGCCAGACGCCGCATATCCAGCGCCTCCTGCTGACCGCGTTCGTGACCGGCATTCCCGAGCACAAGGTCCGCTGCATCAGCCCTGACGTCGGCGGTGCGTTCGGCACGAAGATCTTCTGTTACGCCGACATGGCGCTCGTGATGTTCGCGAGCAAGCTGATCGGCGGCGGTCGGCCGGTGAAATGGGTCGAGAGCCGCCGCGAGAGCTACGGCTCGACGATCCACGGCCGCGACCACATCACGTACGTCGAGATCGCGGGCAGGCGCGACGGCACGGTCACGGGCGTGAAGGTCAAGACCTTCGCCAACCTCGGCGGCCGCCTCTCGACGATCGGCCCGGGCATCCCGACGACCCTTTACGGCCGCGTCCTGTCGGGCTGCTACAAGATCCCGAACGTCTACGCCGAGGTCACCGGCGTCTACACGAACACGACCTTCGTCGACGCGTATCGCGGGGCGGGCCGGCCCGAGGCGACCTACGTGATCGAGCGGGCGATGGACCTGTTCGCGAACGAGATCGGAATGGACCGGGCGGAGGTCCGCCGCAAGAACTTCATCCCGAAGGACGCGTTTCCGTACGACAACCCGTCGGGCCTCGGGACCGCGGTCAACGGCGAGAAGATCTACGTCGACTCGGGCGACTACGAGCCGGCGATGGACATGGCCCTCAAGACCGCCGGCTACGCCGATCTCGAGGCGAAGCGGGCGGAGGCGAAGACCCGCGGCAAGCTCCTCGGGATGGGCCTCTCGACGTACATCGAGGTGTGCGGCGTTGCGCCGTCGAAGTGGATCGGCGCCGTCGGCGAGGGCTGGGGCGCGGCGATGTGGGAATCGTCGAACGTCAAGGTCCACCTGACCGGCAAGGTCATCGTCACGATGGGCACCCAGCCGCAGGGTCAGGGCCACGAGACGACTTACGCCCAGATCGTGTCGCACGAGCTGGGCATCCCGATGGACGACATCGTCATCCAGCACTCCGACACCCAGGGCACGCCCTTCGGCTACGGGTCGTACGGCAGCCGGACGTCGTCGGTCGGCAGCACGGCCGCGATCAAGGCGACCGACAAGATCAAGGACAAGGCCCGCCGGTATGCCGCCCACATGCTCGAGGCATCGGTCGACGACATCGAGGTCGACGGCGCCGAATACCGGGTGAAGGGCTCGCCTGACAAGAAGAAGACGATCCAGGAGATCGCCTTCGCGCTCGACCTCGGCTTCAGCCTGCCGGCCGGGATGGAGCCGTATCTCGACGAGACGGCCTACTACGACACGCCGAACTGCACTTGGCCGTTCGGGACCCATATCGCGATCGTGGAGGTCGACGAGGAGACCGGCGAGACCGACCTGGTGCGGTACGTCGCGGTCGACGACGTCGGCAAGAAGATCAACCCGATGATCGTCGATGGCCAGCTCCATGGCGGGATCGCCCAGGGCGTCGGCCAGGCCCTGTGGGAGACCGCGGTCTACGACGACGACGGCCAGCTCCTGTCCGGATCGATGATGGATTACGCCCTGCCGCGCGCCTCGTGGCTGCCGAGCTTCGAGCTCGGCGAGACCGTGACCCCGTCGCCCGTCAACCCGCTCGGCGTCAAGGGCGTCGGCGAGGCCGGCTGCATCGCCTCGACGGCGGCCGTGGCCAACGCGGTCAACGATGCGCTTTCGCCGCTCGGCATCAAGCATCTCGACATGCCGTTCACGGCCCAGAAGGTGTGGCACGCGATCCAGGCCACGAAGGGAGGCCGGGCATGATCCCGAACCTGTTCGACTATCAGCGGGCCGCCTCGCTCGACGAGGCGCTCGCTCTCGTCGGGAGCCCCGGGACCAAGGTGATCGCCGGCGGGATGAGCCTCCTGCCGCTGATGAAGCTCCGCCTCGCCAACCCCGAGCGGCTCGTCGACATCGGCCGGCTCGCCGAGCTCAAAGGCGTCCGCGAGCTGCCTGACGGGCGGCTGGCGATCGGCGCCCTGACGACCTATTCCGAGCTGGCGGTTTCGCCCGCCCGCCACTACGGCCTGCTCGGCGACGCGCTGCCGGACATCGGCGACGTCCAGGTCCGCAACCGCGGGACCGTCGGCGGCGCCGTCGCCCACTGCGATCCCGCGTCGGATCTGCCGGCGGTTCTGCTGGCCCTCGACGCCGAGATCGTCGCCCGCTCGAAGCGCGGCGAGAACGTCTACGCCGCCGACGGGTTCTTCACCGGGGCCTTCTCGACGGCCCTCGCCGAGGACGAGCTGATCACCGAAATCCGCCTGCCGGGTCCACGTGACGATGCGGGCTCCGCGTACGCATCCCTGGCGCAGCGCGCGTCGGGCTACTCGATCGTCGGCGTGGCCGCCATTGTGATCAAGGAAGGCGGCAGCGCGATCACGAAGGCCGGGATCGCCCTGACCGGCGTCGGCGACGCGCCGTATCGGGCCAAGGCGGTCGAGGCGGCGCTCATCGGCAACGAGGGCACGCCCGAATCGATCGCGGAGGCGGCCACGCACGCATCCGACGGGGTCACCGTCAACGGCGACATCCACGCCGACAGTGAGTACCGGACGGCGATGGCCGTTGCCTATACCAGGCGGGCCATCGCGGCGGCGCTCGGCCGGCTCGGCTGAGTTCAGCGGCGGGTGCGACTCGAGCGACTGACGCCGGGTCGCCGCCCGCCCTCCGGGCTCGCCGGGGCGGTTCTCGCCCGGGACATCGTCGTCTCGGGCATTCGCTGGTCGAAGGGCCGCCGGCTCAACGAGGCGGATCTTCGCGGTTGGGCAGCGGACCCGTCGCCCGGCATGGGACCGGTCACCGTCATCGTGCCCGAGGTCGGCGACATCCACGAGGATGAGG
>JACDAH010000292.1 GCA_013695505.1 Chloroflexota bacterium
GCCATGATGGGAGTCGCGCCCGCCCGGACGTCGAGCAGGCGGTAGGCCGGGACAGGCTCCGGCTTGCCCTTCAGCACCAGTTCGACCCGCTCCACGTCGACGTGATGGCGGACGAGCTCCCAGGTGACCTCGCCGATCAGGATCTCGCCGGCGGGGGCGTTCTGCTCGAGGCGGGCCGTCACGTTGACCGCATCACCGGTCGCGAGATTCTGATCGGCGTTTGGGTCGGTGTTGGCGACGATCTCGCCGGTGTTGACCCCGGTCCGGTTCGTGATCCGGACGCCATAGAACCTCTCGAGATCGTCGTTCAGCGCGGCCAGCACCTTCTGCATTCCGAAGGCGGCCCGGACCGCGCGCAGCGCGTCGTCCTCGTGGGCCCGGATCAGCCCGAAGACGGCCATGATGGCGTCGCCGATGTTCTTCTCGACCTTGCCGCCGTGGCGCTCGATCTCGACCGCCATCGAGCTGAAGTAGCGGGCCTTGATCTCGTTCATCGCCTCGGCGTCGATGGAGCCGGTCAGCGCCGTTGAATCCTTCAGGTCGGTGAACACCAGGGTGACGAACTTGCGGACCTCCTGGGCGGGCAGGATCGGTGCCGTCGCTGCGGGTCGTGAGGGCGATGGGGCGAGCAGGCTCCCGAACGGGCTGGCGTCACCGCCGGCCGTCCCTGTCAGGGTTCTCGACGGACCGCCAGAGGGGCCCGACGGACCCACGGGAGACGCGGGGCCTGCCGACGACCCCGGGCCCGAGCCGGGCGCTGGCAGGCCGGCTGCGAGCGGCGTCCCGCAGAACCCGCACAGCCGGAACTTCGAGGGGTTCTCCTCGCCGCAGCTGCTGCAGACGATCGTGTCCGGGACAGGCGCCAGCGACGTCCCGCAGAAGCCACACAGGCGGAACTTCGCGGGGTTTTCCTCGCCACATGACCGGCAGGCGACCGTGTCCACGAGCGGAGGATACGACGGAGGGCGGCGTTCGCCGCCTCGCACCGCGTACGATGCCGTCGAGCCGCGTCCGCGCGCGGCCGGACACGAGGTCGAGATGGCGGCTGCGGACGATGCGATGACGAGGGACGCGCTTCGGGCGAGCGGGCTCTTCGGCGTCGCGGACGAGGCCGCGATCGATGCCCTGGTCCGGGTCCTGCGCGTCCGGCGCTTCCGGCGGGGAGAGACGATCTTCCACCAGGGCGACCCCGGCGACGCTCTGTTCGTGCTGGCCAGCGGCTCGGTCAAGGTCGTCCTGCCGAGTGACGAGGGCGCCGAACCCGCGATCGTGGCAATCCTGGGCGCGGGCGAGTTCTTCGGCGAGCTGGCGATTCTCGACGGAGCGCCCCACTCGGCGACGATCGTGGCCGTCGAGCCGACCGAAACGCTCGTCCTCCACCGCGACGCGTTCCTCGGGCTGATCGATTCCGACCCGGTTCTGCGACGGGCGCTGCTCGCGTCGCTGGCGGCGGAGATCCGGCGGCTGACCGGCCACGTCGAGGATTTCCACTTCCTCGACCTGCCGGGTCGCCTGGCGTCCCGGATCGGTCGTCTGGCCGCCAGCGCGGGCGCGACGACGGGCGAGGCGCGGATCGCCTGGCCGTACACCCAGTCCGAGCTGGCGGGGATGATCGGCGGCTCGCGCCAGTCGGTGAACCGGCTCCTGGCCGACCTGACCGATCAGGGGCTCGTCCGCCTCGAGCGCGATCGGCTTGTGGTGGTCGACCTCGAACGGCTTGCCGCCACGGTGGAGCGGTGATCGACGGGTGACCGACGACCGTGACGCATTGCTTCCGACCCTCCATGCGGTCGCACTCCGGGTCGAGGCGGCGCGTCGCCTGGCACCGCCGGCCGGGACGGCGGTGCTTCAGTCGATCGTCGAGGCGACGGCGGTGCTTTTCGGCGCCGAGGCGGCGTCGCTCGCCCTCCACGATGCCGGCACGGACCGACTGGTCTTCGCGGTGGCCGCCGGCGAGCAGGGCCAGGGCGTCGTCGGGCTCGCGATCGATTCGGGCCAGGGCGTGGCGGGCTACGTCTTCTCGACCGGCCAGCCGCTCGCCCTGTCCGACGTCGAGCGTGACGCCCGCTTCGGACGCGACACCGCGGAGCAGACCGGCTACGTCCCGCGCAGCCTGATCGCGGTCCCGCTGATGGACGACGAGGGGATCCTCGGCGTGCTCGAGGTCCTCGACAAGTGCGGTGGCGGCGCCTTCGACCTGCGCGACGTGGAGCTCGCCACGGTCTTCGCGCGCCAGGCGACGGTCGCCATCCGGAGCAGCCGGATCGAGCGCGACACCGCCAACCTCCTGCGCTCGACCCTCCGCGGTGCGGACGAGGGGGCGTCGACGGGATCCGGTTCGGACGAGGCGGCCCTCGATTCGATCGTCGCGGCGGCGATCGACCGCCTCGGCGCGGACGACGACGATCCGCTGTGGGCGCTCGCCGACCAGATCGCTCGCCTCCGGGCGGCCGATCCCTATCAGCTCGAGCTGGTCCGCGAACTGCTTGCCGTTCTCGTCCGGCGCGCCGAGCGCGGTCGCGGCCGCGTCCGATGAGCCAGCTCCTCCCCGCCTGGAGCGAGCCGTTCGCCACCGATCATCGGGCCGCGCTCCGGCGTCTGCAGCCGTTCGGCCCAATCGACCGCTCGTGGGCGTTCGGCTCGGCCGATGGCGATGGGGTGGTCGTCGCGATCGTGGACTCCGGTGTCGAGGGTGGGCACCCGGCCGTCGGCGGGGCCCTCCGCGAGAGCGTCCGGGTGGAGCTCCAGGGTGAGGACGCCGCCGTTGTGCCGGACGAGCCCATCGATGCGGTCGGCCACGGGACGGCATGCGCCGGGATCGTCCACGCCCTTGCGCCGAAGGCCACGCTCCTCTCGGTCCGGGTGCTCGGCTCGGACAACCGGGGAAAGGGCCTGGCCTTCGCGACCGGCCTCCAGTGGGCGATCGAGAACGGCGCCTCGATCGTGAACCTCAGCCTGTCCTCACGAAGCGAGTCGCTGTACGCGACGCTCCACGACCTCGTCGATCGGGCCTACTTCGCCAACGTCCTGCTCATCTGCGCCGCCAACAACGTCGCCGTCGCCAGCTATCCGTCGCTGTTCGCCGCAGTGGTCTCGGTCGCTGCCCACGACGTCCGCGATCCCGGTGTCTGGTTCTACAACCCGCACCCGCCGGTCGAGTTCGGCGCCTACGGCCTCGACGTCGAGGTGGCCTGGAAGGACGGCGGCCGGATCGTCGCGACCGGCAACAGCTTCGCAGCGCCACACCTCGCCGGGTATGCCGCCCGCGTTCGTTCGGCGCATCCGGATGCGACCCCGTTCGAGATCAAGACGATCCTCGGGGCGACCGCGACGCCCGCCGGCTGAGTTCGCGAGGCGCGCAGACGCCCCGTCCGGGAAGCCGGACGGGGCGGAG
This sequence comes from Chloroflexota bacterium, assembly GCA_013695505.1. GTDB lineage: Bacteria > Chloroflexota > Limnocylindria > Limnocylindrales > CSP1-4 > CF-46. The sequence goes on from JACDAH010000292.1 coordinate 3,395, forward strand.
GGCGGCGGGGTCTCCGCCCGGGAAATGATCCGAGTCGGATGCTACCTGCCTGTGGTGTCCGGCCTGACGTCTTCGTCCCGGGCCACGATCGCGTCGCCGCCGGTGCCGGGCATGCCCGGGAGGAGGCGCTCGCCCTTGGTGTGGCCCATCGCGTGGCCCTCGACATCGTCGTCGCCGACCTCGCCGCCGCCGACCGGCCGGCGCAGGCTGTCGCCGCCGGTGCCGGGCATGCCGGGCAGGAAGCTGGCGGGTGGGACCCGATGACCCTCCACGTCGGTGTCGGCGGCCGGCAGGCCGTCGTGCTCGGGACCAACGCCGGTGTCGCTGTCGGGAACGGCCTGGTCGTGCGGCAGGCGGCTGAGCTTCTTCATGTCTCGAGACCTCCGGGTTTGACCCCGCTGTGTTCGTCCGGTGACGTCCGGTTCTCCCATCTGATGTCGCCACGATAGCAAGTGCGACGGCGGCGACGGATGCCCGTCGCGACGGGATCGTTGTCAAGTGCGGCACACGGGTGCCGTCGGTCAATACGTCTTGGGCAGCGCCTCGGCAGCAGGGCGCGGCGTCCGGAGGTCCTTCAGCGATGCCTGGTCGACCCCGGAGAAGCGCGGCAGGTCGGCGGTATTCGTCCGGCTCAGGCGCTCGGTCAGCGTGGACAGGAACAGCGATCCGAGATCCGGCACCGTCATCAGCGCCCGGAGGGCGGGTGCCGGGACCTCCATGATCGTCGTCGGCTCCTCGGCCACGACCGTCGCGGTCCGGCGGCTGCCGGTCAGGGCCGCGATCTCGCCGAAGAAGTCACCGGCCTCCATCGACGACAGCGAGCGATAGCTGCCGTCCGGCTCGGGCGTTCCCGCCGCCGCCCGACCGCCGAGGACGAAGTACGCCGCGTCGCCGACCTCGCCGACACCCACGATCGTCGCCCCGGCCGGCACCTCGCGGACCGACGCTGCGCTGAGGAGCGCGGCGCGCTGCTCGGCGTCGAGC
>JACDAH010000321.1 GCA_013695505.1 Chloroflexota bacterium
CCTCCAGCACCCCGCGCGCGGACCACGACCCCTGCGGCACCGGTTCCGGCGACGCCCGTCGAGCCGTCTCGGGCGATCACGGTCCACCGGGGCGCCGACTCGGTATCCGGCGAGACGATCACGATCCACCAGGGCGGCGCCGACTCGGTGACCGCGACGAACATCGACATCCGGCAGGGCGGGATCGGCCGCGCCCGGGCTCGGGACATCGCTGTTTCGCAGGGTGGTGTCGGCGCGGCTCGGGCGGATCGGGTGTCCGTCGAGCTCGGCGGGATCGGCGCCGCGCTGACCGGCGAGCTGACCATCACCCAGGGCGGCGCCGGCTCGATCGTCGCGCGCGAGGCCCGAGTGGAGCAGTCGTTCATCCGCGCCCTCGTCGCCAACGAGGTCCACATCGAACGGACGACCGGCGTCCTGTTCCTGATCGCCCGCAAGGTCGACGGCAACGTCAAGGCCGTCTTCGACTGGCGCGGCGGGCTGGCCTTCGGAGCCGCGTTCGGGATCATCACGACCCTGTTCCGCCGCCGCCGCTGACCCAAGGGCACGCCTCGCCCGCCTCACCGGCGCGATGCGGTCGTTCGGGTGGGGCCGCCGCCGGACGATATACTCGGGACTCCCGACCCTATGGAGCCAGCGACCGAGCCGTGATCGATCCCTCCGCGCGTGTTCACGCGACCGCGGACCTCGAGCCAGACGTCAGCGTCGGGCCGGGGACCAGCATCTGGCACCGGGCCCAGGTCCGGACCGGCGCCCGGCTCGGCAGCGACTGCATCGTCGGCCGGGACGTCTTCATCGACGAGGGCGTCGTCCTCGGCGACAAGGTGAAGATCCAGAACGGAGCCCTCATCTATCACGGGGTCACCGTCGGCAATGGCGTCTTCATCGGCCCCGGCGCGATCCTCACCAACGATCGCTATCCGCGCGCCATCACCTCGACCGGTGACCTGGCCGCCGCGGCCGACTGGGAGGTCAGCCCGATCAGCCTCGAGGACGGCTGCTCGATCGGCGCCGGGGCGGTCGTCGTCGCCGGCGTGACCGTCGGCCGCTATGCGATGGTCGGAGCCGGCGGGATCGTGACCCGCGACGTGCCGAGCCACGCCCTCGTGGTCGGCAGCCCGGCCCACCGGATCGGCTGGGTCTGTGCCTGCGGCGCCCGCCTCGTCGACAGCAACGGGGAGCCGATGGCCGCCGAGCCCGGTCGGTACGCCGCCCACCAGGAGCTGATCTGCCCAGCCTGTGGCCGGATCTACGCCTACGTCAAGGACGCCGAGACCCTCGAGGAACGGTCCGGCCCGCGTCAAGGAGCGCCTGCATGATCCCGATCGCCCGTCCCGACCTCGGCCCCGAAGAGCTGGCCGCCGTCACCGACGTCCTCCAGAGCGGGATGATCGCCCAGGGAAAGCAGGTCAAGGCGCTCGAGGACGCCTGGGCCGAGTTCGTCGGCGTCAAGCACGCGATCGCGACCGCAAACGGGACCCTCGCCCTGATGGCGATCTTCGCCGGGATCGGGCTCGAGCCCGGCGACGAGGTCATCACGGTCAGCCACACGTTCGCCGCGACCGCAAACGCGATCCTCTCGACCGGGGCGACGCCGGTCTTCGTCGACATCGAGCCCGACACGTACCTGATCGACGCCAAGAAGATCGAGCGGGCGATCACGCCCCGGACCCGGGCGATCTGCCCGGTTCACCTGTTCGGCCTGGTCGCCGACATGGACATGATCAGGGCCATCGCCGACCGTCATGGCCTCGTCGTGGTCGAGGACGCCTGCCAGGCGCACGGCGCGACGTTCCGCGGTCGGATGGCCGGCTCGTTCGGGCATGGCGCGTTCAGCCTGTACGCAACCAAGAACATGACGACCGCCGAGGGCGGCTTCGTCACGACCGACGACGACAGCCTGGCCGACTGGCTCCGGCTCTACCGGAACCAGGGGATGCGGACGCGCTACCAGTTCGAGATGCTCGGCTACAACTTCCGGATGACCGATCTCGCCGCGGCGATCGGCCTGGCCCAGCTCGCGAAGCTGCCGCGGAACACCGCCAGGCGCCAGGCGATCGCGGCCCGCTACGACGCGGCGTTCGGCGAGCTGCCGATCGGCCTGCCGATCACACCCGATGGTCGGACCCACGTGTTCCATCAGTACACGCTCGACGTCGGCGGGGCGCGCGACGCGATCGTAGCGGACCTGCGGGACGCGGGCGTCGGGGCCGACATCTACTACCCGCTGCCGGTCCATCGCCAGAGCTACATCATGGAGCGCGGCCTGCATGCAGAGCTGCCGGTGACCGACGACGCCGCCAATCGCACGCTTGCCCTGCCGATGTTCCCGGGCCTGACGGACGCGGAGCAAGACCAGGTGATCGAGGCGGTCGGCGCCGCGGTGGAGCGTCATCTCGGCACCGGGTCGGCGGCCGCCGGTGAGGCCGCCGCACAGGCCCGGGCAGCGGGATCCGCCGCCCGATGACATCGACCTGGCAGCCGGCCGGCGACCGCGAGCTGCGCGTCGGGCTGGCCGGCCTCGGCTCGATGGGCCGCAACCATCTCCGGATCCTCGCCGCCCGCGACGACATCCGCCTGGCCGCCGTCGCCGATCCGGTCGCTGCGACCCTTGCGGCGGCGGGCGAGCAGACCGGGGCGCAGGGCTTCGCCGAGCCGCTGGCGATGATCGCCGAGGCCGAGCTCGACGCAGTCGTGATCGCGGCCCCGACCACCGCCCATGTGCCGCTCGCCCTCGCCGCGATCGAACGGCGGATGGCGGTCCTCGTCGAGAAGCCGCTGGCGGCCACGGTCGACGAGGCCATGCGGATCGTCGACGCGGCGAGGGCGGCAGGGGTGCCGGTCCAGGTCGGCCATGTCGAGCGGTTCAACCCCGCGGTCCTCGAGCTCGGCCGCCTCATCGACGAAGGCTGGCTGTCGTCGATCTACTCGATCGCGTCGCGCCGAGCGGGCCCGTTCCCGGCCCGCATCCGGGACGTCGGGGTGACCGTCGACCTCGCCACCCACGACGCCGACATCCTGAGCTGGATCGCCGGCGAGCGCCCGTCGCGGGTCTACGGCGAGACGGCCCAGCGCATCCACACCACGAACGAGGACCTCCTGTTCGGGCTCCTCCACTTCCCGTCCGGCGCCACCGGCATGCTCGACGTCAACTGGCTGACGCCGGCCAAGCGCCGCCAGCTGGTCGTCGTCGGCGAAGAGGGGATGTTCGAGCTCGATTACCTGACCCAGCGCCTGACGTTCACCCGGGCGACCGACACGACCAACCCGCGCCTGATCGGCGGCTACGCGCCGACGTTCGAGGGCGAGGTCGTCGAGCTGCCGGTCGCGTCGGCCGAGCCGCTCGCGTCGGAGCTCGACGCCTTCCTCGGGATCGTGCGCCGCGGCGGCAAGCCCGTGGTCGATGCCGAGGACGGGCTGTGGGCCGTGGCGATCGCGACATCTCTTCTGGCCGCCGCCGCGAACGGTGCCGCGGTCGATCTCACCAGCCTGACCTCGAGGTTCGCCCCCGCATCATGACGATCGTCGCCCGCCCGACCTCCGTCCAGAGCCTGCTCGGCGGCTCGATCGAGCTGCCGGTCCACGCCTGTGGCCACGGACCAGCGATCGAGGTCTCGCCGTGGACCGCCGAGCCCGGCAGCGCCGGCGTCGTTGCGGTCGTCGGCGCCGGAAAGATGGGCCTGCCGCTGGCCGCCCAGTTCGCCGACCACGGCTGGCACGTGATCGCGGTGGACGTCCAGCAGAGCGTCGTCGACCTGATCAACGAGGGCCGCTCCCACGTCGCCGAGGAGCCGGGCCTCGCCGAGCTCGTCGCAACCGCCCATTCCGGCGGCCGCCTCCGGGCCACCACGGACGGGGCCGCTGCCGCCCGCGACGCCGACGTCGTCGTCCTGATCGTGCCGGTCATGCTCGACGACGAGCAGCAGCCCGACTATCGGTACATGGACAGCGCGGTCGCCGCAATCGCGCCGGGCGTCCATCCCGGCTCGCTCGTCATCTTCGAGACGACCCTGCCCGTCGGCGACACGCGTGACCGCTTCACGCCACGGCTCGAGGCGGTCTCCGGCCTGACCGCCGACGCGGACTTCTTCGTGGCCTTCTCGCCGGAGCGGCTGTACAGCGGGGCGGCGCTGCGCAACCTCGCCACCTACCCGAAGCTGGTCGGCGGGATCGGGCGGGCGTCGACGGCGAGGGCGGCGGCGTTCTACGACGCGGTCCTCGACACCGAGATCGTGGCCATGAGCAATGCCGAGGCGGCCGAGTTCAGCAAGCTCGCCGACACGACCTACCGAGACGTGAACATCGCCCTGGCCAACGAGTTCGCTCGCTATGCCGAGCGGGTCAACGTCGACATCCACGAGGTGATCGCGGCGGCCAACTCGCAGCCGTACTCGCACATCCACCAGCCGGGCCTCGGCGTCGGCGGGCACTGCATCCCGGTCTATCCCCATTTCTTGCTGTCGCGCGCCCCGGAGCTCGAGCTCGTCGAGCTGTCGCGGCGCACGAACGACGGCCAGGTCGGGGTCGCGATCCGCTCGATCGAGAAGGAGATCGGCGGCCTCGAAGGGGTGCCGGTGCTCGTCCTCGGGCTGACCTACCGACACGGCGTCCACGAGCTGGCCTACTCCCGGGCACTGCCGCTGATCGAACGGCTCACCCACGCCGGCGCGCTCGTGTCCGCGTACGACCCGCTCCTGACCCCCGAGGAGACGGCCCGCTGCTGCGCCACGCCGTGGACCTGGGGCACGGCCGGGCCGTTCCGGGCGGTCGTGACCCAGACCGCCGACCCGCTGTTCAACGAGCTCGATCCCGACTGGTTCCCCGATCTCGACGTCGTTTTCGACGGGCGGGACTCGCTCCGCGACCTCGCCCTCCCGCCGACCGTCGCGTACCGGGGAATCGGGCTGCCGCCCCGGCCGCGTGCCGTCGCGCAGCCCGGCCCGGGCCGGCAGTAGGCCGCGGCCCTTGCGGATCGTCAGCATCGTCGGGACGCGCCCCCAGCTGATCAAGGCGGCGGCTCTCCTGCCGGCTCTGCGGCGACGCCACGACGAGGTGTTCGTCGACACCGGCCAGCACTACGACGAGACGATGGCGGGCGTGTTCTTCGGCGAGCTCGGCTTGCCCCGGCCGGACCATTCGCTCGGGATCGGCGGCGGCTCGGCGGCGGAGCAGACGGGGCGGATGCTGCCGGCGATCGAGGCGGTCCTCGTGGCCGAGCGTCCGGACGCTGTGCTCGTGTACGGCGACACCACCTCGACCCTCGCCGGCGCCCTGGCGGCGGCCCAGCTCGGCGTCCCGGTGGCCCACATCGAGGCCGGCCTGCGCTCGTTCGATCGGTCGATGCCCGAAGAGATCAACCGCGTCCTGACGGACCATCTCGCGCGCTGGCTGTTCGCGCCGACCCGGTCCGCGATCACGAACCTCGCCACCGAAGGGATCGTGGACGGCGTGGCCCTGGTCGGCGACCTGATGCAGGACCTGGCGTCGCGGACGTCCGCCGAGGTCCGCGATCCGGCATCCCTCGCTGCGCTCGATCTCGACCTCGCGCCCGGCCGCTATCTGTTCGTGACGGTTCATCGGGCTGAGAACCGGACGCCGTCGGCGATGGTCGCCTGGACGGCGCTCCTGGCGTCGCTCGCGGCGCCGAACCGGCCGGTGCTCCTGGCGCTCCACCCGGGAACCGCGGCCGCGCTCGAGACGGCCGGGATCAGACTTGCCGACGACGTCCGGGTCATCGCGCCCCAGGGCTATCGGACGACGCTCACGCTCCAGCTCCACGCCGCGGCCGTCCTGACCGACTCCGGTGGCGTCCAGCGCGAGGCGGCGTGGCTCGGCGTTCCGTGCCTGCTCCTCCGGGATCGGACCGAATGGGTCGAGGCGGTCGAGGATTCGGGCGGCCGGATGGTAATCGTGGGCCTCGACCGGGCCCTGGCGGCGGCGACCCTGGAGCGGCTCGTGCCGGGCAACGCCGGGCCGGCGATGGCGGCCGATCGCGCGGCGCGTCTCCACCTCGAGCCGGCGGGCGCGGGCGAGGCGATCGCCGCGGCGCTCGAATGAGCGTCGAACCGGCGGCGGCGCCGACCGCGGCGGTGGTCCCGCAGCGGCTGGTTCTCGTCCTGCCCTCGTCGGGCGAGTTCGATTCGCGGACGTACCGGATCGCGACGACGGCCGTCGCCCGTGGCCACGACGTGACGGTGGTCGCCCGCTGGCAGGCGGGGTTGCCGACCGACGTCGAGCATCCGGCGGGCTACCGGATCCTGCGCGTCCCGGCGAGCTCGATCGACGGCCTGCCATTCCGGGCACTCCGGTCATGGCTGGGGCGCATGCTCCGGGCGCGGCGGGGGACCGCGGGGGGTGGCGTCGCGACATCAGCGGCCGCCCCAATGTGGGCGGCGACCGCCAGGTCGTCGTCGGCC
>JACDAH010000323.1 GCA_013695505.1 Chloroflexota bacterium
CCTCGAGCCCTCGCCGGCACGGCGCCCGGGCCCTCGCTCGCAGGCCCCCGCACATCTCCGGAATAGCGAGGCGGGCCGGGCGCCGCCTGCCCGTCAGAGCCCGACGTCCTCCGGAGCGCCCTGGCCAGAAGTCAGCGGGTCGGGTGCCGAGCGCGGCCGCTCGCGGATCTTCGCCAGGTGCTCGTTGAAGGCCGGCGCGTTCGGGTCGAGCATCCGCTCGGCGATCTGGCGGCCCTGGCGCATCGCGATCGGGCGGATGGCCGAGAGGGCGATCGCGGTGACAGCCGCGGTGATGCCTTCCTTCTTGCGGGCCTTCGCCCGCTCGTCGAGGTAGTCGGCGAAATCCCGCTCGAGGGCTCCGCGGACCTTCCGCCCGTCGGTCCCGATCTTCTTGAGCGCCTTCTCGATGTCCTTCGGCAGAAGCTCCGACGGCAGGTCCTCTTCCTTGCCGGTGACCGCCCGCCGAGCGCGTCGGAAAAGCCGCTTCGGGCCGCCGAGCGCGAGGAACGCGCCCCCGGCCGCGATCCCGGCTGCCTTGGCCGGGTTCGCCCTGACTTTCGCCGGGACGTCGAGCGCAGCTCGTCCGGCGGCCTCCATGCGGTCGACCTCGTCGCCGAGGTCCGCCCGGGCCGCTACGACCTGCGCGAGAGCGGCATCCGTTCGCGTGCCCACTCGATCGTCTCCTTCGTGGCCTCGATGGTCCGGGCCGGCCAGAACCGGTCCTTGAGTGCGTCCATGTCGAATCCGCCGCGGGCAATACCGGCTGCGAGCAGCGCCGACCAGGTGATCAGGCCAGCCGCGACACCAATCGCCGCCCCCACGCGCCGGCCGGGCGCGAACCCGGTGAGGAGGCCGAGGACGATGCCGAGGACCGCGCCGCCGACGAGCCCGCCAATCGCCGGGCCGCCACCGCCCATCATCGCGCCCGCGATCAGGCCGAGGATCGCGCCGAGCAGCCCGAGGCCGACGACGGCGACCACCAGCGGCCGGATCGCCGGGTCGATGCTCGGCACGACCACTTCCGCGAGGGCCGACCAGCCCCGATTCGTCAGATTGAGCCCGAGCACGACCCCCACGACGGCCCCGACGACCGCCGCGATCAGGAAAGGCCGGCCGATTGAGGCGGTGATCCCCGGTCGCAGGGCGGCGATGATCGCGGCGAGCGCGACGGCGATCAGGAACAGGACTCCGAGCAGGATTCCCCAGCCCATCGACCCGAAGATCGCTTCGCCCAGGAATAGCGGCAGCCCGATCGTGACGAGGAGACCCGCGACGATCCCGGCCCCGAGCGCGATCCCGGCGAGGCCCCCGGTGCGCTTGGCAGCGTCTGCGATGTCGCCGAACTCGGCCTTGGCAAGCTCGACGTGGGCGCCGATCAGTCGCTGGCCGGCCCCGCGGGTGGCGCCGATCTGGTCACGGAGGCCGGGCGCCTCGCCCGAACGCGACTCACCCTGTGGCGGATCGCCCGCGGCCGTATCGCCCACAGCCGGATCGCCCACAGCCGGATCGCTCGCAGGCGGCACGGAACCACCCGGCGGCACGGATGCCTCGGGCGGGGGCGGTTGGCTCAGCGGATCGTCCAGGGTGGGCTCCTGTCGATGGGCCTGGGGGCCGACGCCCATGATAGCGCTCGTCGCCTCACGGCCGTCGAACGCCGGAATCAGGCGGCGCTGCCGAACGCCCGATGACCGAGCCGATCGGCGGCGTCGAAGAACCCGTACGCCCGTCGGAACGCCGGATCGCGCGGGTCCGGACGCCGCCCGGATGCGGTCTGCCAGAGCGAACGCTCCAGCTCCTCGAGCCGGTCCGACAGCTCGGCCGGTCCGCGCGGGACGGGGATGTCGGCATAGGTCCGGCGTCCGGCCGGGTAGCGGACGTCCTCCTCGGCGATCCGCGGCAGCATTCCCAGGACGAGCCGGGCATGGGCAAGCGCGGCGAGGTTCCACGGTTCGGCGATGCGTAGCGCAGCGGCGGGCCCGCGTCCCGTCCGGGTCGCGACGGCGAGCTCGGCCACTGCCTCCGCCGCCGCAGCTCGTCGCTCGGCGTCCGTGGCGGGTCCGTCGACCCGCATCGAGCCGACCCGATCGAGCAGGTAGCGGAGCTCGGCCAGGCCGGCCGATTCGGTCCGCAGCCAGCCCACGAAACCGGCCTGGACCCCCTCGACGTGGGGCAGGGTCCGGTCGGCGAGGTAGTCGGCGCCGCCTGCGGGGAGCGTGCCCTCGCCGATCGCGGCGTCGAGCAGCTCGCGCGTCCGGTGCGCGAGCGCGAGCCACCGATCGAATTCCGAGAAGCCGCTCTGTTCGAGATCGTGCATCCGGCTGCCTCAGCCGCGGGTTCCGATGCCTGGAGCATCGATATCGGGAGAGTCGGCCGCGTGTCACTCGAGCGGCACGGCGCGAAGGTTCCATGACACTCGGCCGATGGTACTCGGCGCGCGTACAGGCAACGTCGTGGCCGCGCCATCGGACGGGTGCGGGTGAGCCTCGTGAAGGGCGAGCGCTGCGGTAGGCTGCGGTCATGGCCGATCGCCCCCTGCTGACCGCCGAGTTGCTCAGCATCGGCTCGGAGATCACCGTCGGCGAGACCCGCGACACGAACGCCGGGGACCTGGCGCGAAGCCTGACCTCGATCGGGGTTGCCGTCGTCCGCATCCAGGCGCTGCCCGACGAGCTCGCGACCGTCCGCGACGCGATGATCGCGGCGGTCGGCCGAGCCGACGTGGTCGTCTCGACCGGTGGCCTCGGGCCGACCCCGGACGATCTCACCCGCGAGGCGATCTCGGCCGCCGTCGGGGAGGAACCGGTCGTCGATCCGGAGCTTGCGGATTGGCTCCGCGGCCTGTGGTCCCGGCGCGGGATCCCGTTCCCGGAGATGAACCTCAAGCAGGCCTGGCTGCTGCCCTCGGCGACCGCGCTCGCCAACCCGAACGGCACGGCGCCCGGC
>JACDAH010000097.1 GCA_013695505.1 Chloroflexota bacterium
GCCGCGGATGGAGCGGACGCCGGGCAGGGCCGCGAGGGCTGCGATGGCACGCCCGGCGATCCGGACCTTGATCCCGTTGTAGGCGTACTGGTACTGGCCGAGGACCTTGCCGCCGGCGCGCGCGATCGCGGGCTTGAGCTTGTCCTGGGCGACCTTGAGCGCCTTGGCGGATGCGATCTGCTGGGCCTTCGTCGCCTTGGCGGTGGTCGCCTGCGCTGCCTTGAGCTGAACCATCACCGTGACCGGCTTGTTGGCGAGCATCGCCGGACCGATCTGGGGGTCGATCTTGCTGACGTCGAGTCGCGTGAACTGCCGGCCCGAGGCTGGCGATGCGGCGAACGTGGCCGCGGGCAGGGCGCTGCTGAGCAGCAGCGCCGTCGCACCGACGGCGGTAAGCAGCCTCCGGTTCATGTGTCTCCCTTCAGGCAATGCCTGAATCCTCCATCGCACGGCACAGGTCGACCGACGCCCAGCGGCTCCCGACCGCGAGTGAGGCGACGCGCAGACCCCCGTGACGACACTGAACGCCGGCCCTCCCGAGGCCGGCGTATGCGTTGCAAGGACGATACACCGTCGCTCGGTCGGGTCAATTGAGGGCAGGAACGACGGGTCAGTTCGGGGCGGTTTGGCGGTGCCCGAGCGCACCGCCCGGCACAGGCTGGACTGGAGAGGCAGGACAGGTGCCGTGATCTCGTTCGCGGGAGGCAGGTGGCGTGGTGCTCAGGTGATCGTGATCGGGCTCGCGTGAATGGATTCTGAAGGCCGACCGAGCCTTTGCGCTGGCGCCAGCAGCGCCCTCCTCCCAATCAGCCGAGCTTGGCGACCAGCTCCTGGACCGCGGCGGCGGACTTGTCGAAGGCGGCCTGCTCATCGGAGGTGAGCTCGATCTCGAACACCTTCTCCATCCCGGCGCGGCCGAGGACGACCGGCACGCCGACGAACAGGTCGTTCGTCTTGAACTCGCCCTTGAGGAGGACTGCGCACGGCAGGACGCGCTTCCGGTCGCGGAGGATGGCGTCAACCATCTCGAATGCCGATGCTGCCGGCGCATAGAACGCCGAGCCGGTCTTCAACAGCGCGACGACCTCCGCTCCGCCGTTGGCCGTCCGATCCTCGAGGGCCTTGACTCGATCGGCTGTCAGAAGCTCGGTGATCGGGACCCCGGCCACCGTTGAATAGCGCGACAGCGGAACCATCGTGTCGCCGTGGCCACCGAGGACGAAGGCGTGGGTGTCGGCGACCGAGACACCGAGCTCCTCGGCGATGAAGGTCCGGAAGCGAGCCGAGTCGAGGACACCGGCCATGCCGAGGACGCGCTCGCGGGGGAAGCCGGACGCCTTGAGCGCGACGTGGCACATCGCGTCGAGCGGGTTGGTGACGATGATCAGGATCGCGTCGGGCGAGTGCTTCGCGCCCTGCTCGACCACGGCCCGGACGATGCCGGCGTTCTTCAGGAGCAGGTCGTCGCGGCTCATCCCCGGCTGGCGGGCCAGCCCGGACGTGACAACGACGATGTCCGAGTCCGCGGTGTCGGCGTAGTCGTTCGTGCCGGTGATCCTCGAATCGTGGCCGACGACCGGTGCCGCCTCGGCGAGATCGAGGCCCTTGCCCTGCGGCAGCCCCTCGACGATGTCGACGAGGACGACGTCCGCGAGACCCGCCTCCGCAATTCGCTGGGCGGTGGTCGCGCCGACATTGCCGGCGCCGATGACGGTGACCTTGTTCCTGGCCATGGGCAGGGCGACCTCAGGTGTGGATCGAGTCCGGGTGGTATCTGGCCATTCTACGAGGGGTGTCGCACGGCGAGCGGGGTTCCGAGCCTGGCCTTCATGCCAGATGTCCGCTCCCGGATCACGAAGCGCGAGGCGTTGAACGACATCCTGACAAAATGAGCGCCGGGCGGCCGACTGCCGGGATACTCGCCGGCAATTGGTGCTCCCGCGATCGCATGGCAGCCAGACCGCCCGATCCGCTCCTCGCCAGCCGGCTGTTGGTCGCCGCGACGCGCCCATGGCAGAAAAGGACGCGCCACTCGCCCCGGCGAAGCGAGCCGCGTTCCCGTCGCGAACAACTGGCAGGATCGCCCGGCCTGCTCAGCCCTCGCCGGGACCGGCCACGCGCAGCGCCGGGCCGCCGTCATCGACGACTCTCGGGCCAGCAACTCGCACGGATTCCGGGACGCCGTCGGCGTACGCCGCGAAATTCTCGACGAACATCCGGGCGAGCGCGTTGGCCTGGCGGTCGAAGGCCACCGGGTCGGCCCACGTGGCCCGCGGCACGAGCACCTCTGCCGGCACGTCGGGGCAGGACGCCGGCACCTCGACGCCGAAGATCGGGTCGGTCACGGTCGGCACGTCGTCGAGCGCCCCGGACAGGGCGGCCCGGACCATCGCCCGGGTGTGGTCGATGTTCATCCGCTCGCCTGTCCCGTACGGTCCGCCCGTCCAGCCGGTGTTCACGAGCCAGGCCCGGACCCCGTGGCGCTCGAGACGTTCGGCGAGCATCGCCGCGTACTCGCCGGGGTGGCGCGGCATGAACGGGGCGCCGAAACAGGCGCTGAACGTCGCCTGCGGCTCCTTGACCCCGATCTCGGTGCCGGCGAGCTTGGCGGTGTAACCGCTGATGAAGTGGTACTGGGCCTGGTCCGCAGTCAGGCGGCTGATCGGTGGCAGGACCCCGAACGCATCGGCCGTCAGCAGGACGACGTTCGTCGGCTGGCCGGCCATCCCGGTTGGGTCGGCGTTGCCGATGAAGTGGAGCGGGTAGGCACCGCGGGTGTTCTCGGTGAAGCGATCGGAGTCGAGGTCGAGCTCGCGCGTGACCGGGTCCAGGTCGACGTTCTCGAGCAACGTGCCGAACCGGCGCGTCGTGGCGAAGATGTCGGGCTCGTACATCGGCGAGAGCCGGATCGTCTTCGCGTAGCAGCCGCCCTCGAAGTTGAAGACGCCGTCGTCACCCCAGCCGTGCTCGTCGTCGCCGACGAGGCTCCGCTCCGGGTCGGCCGAGAGGGTCGTCTTGCCCGTCCCGCTCAGGCCGAAGAACACGACCGACTCGCCGTCCTTGCCCACGTTCGCCGCCGAGTGCATCGGCAGCACGCCCTCGTCGGGCATCAGGTAGTTCATGACCGTGAAGGCCGACTTCTTGATCTCGCCGGCGTACTCGGTACCGACGATGATGATCTCCATCGCCGCGAGGTTGACGAGGATCGCCGTCCCGGTCCGGGTGCCCTCGGTCGCAGAGTCGGCCTGGAACGACGGCACGTCGATGATCGTGAAGCTCGGGGCGAACGCCTTCAGGTCCGCGGCGGGCGGCCGGCGGAACAGGTTGCGGGCGAAGATGCTCGCCCAGGCGGTCTCCGTGTAGACGCGAAGGCTTCGCCGGTGGCCGGGATGCGCGCCGATGAAGCAATCCTGGGCGTAGACCGGGCGGTCGGCGAGGTACGTCATCAGCCGCGTCCGGAGCCGGTCGTAGTGCTCGAGGGCGATCGGGCGGTTGACGTCGCCCCACCAGATCTTGGCGGCCGAGCCGGGCTCTTTGACGATGAACTTGTCCTGGGGCGAGCGACCGGTGTGCTTGCCGGTCCGGACGACGAGCGGACCGTCCGCCGCGACGAGGCCTTCGCCGGCGCGGATGGCGTCCTCGTACAGCTCGGCGGTCGCGAGGTTGGCCCGGACGATGCGGCCGATGGCTGGGGTCGCCTCGGTCGCTGGGCGGATTGTCGTGGTCGGCGCCTAGGGGCGGGTGGTGGACTGCGTCATTGGCTCGGTCTCCTGCGCGCGGGCGATCACACCCGAACGACCGGCCGCGCGTGGCTCGCGGGCCCGAGACACCGAAATGGCGCCGGGGCGAGCGAGGAAGTCGGCTTCCGCAGTCTCGTTGGCGGACATCCTACCGCAACCGAAGCGCAACCTGTCCGCAACCTGATGGTCCTGGGACGTGTCAGCCTGGTGTCAGCTCGCGGGTGTGGCACCGGCCCCCGCCAGATCGCCAGTCGGATGCCTGTCAGGCGCGGTCGATGGCGCTCGTGAGATCGGCAATCAGGTCGTCGATGTGCTCGATCCCGACTGACAGCCTGACGAGCGCCGGGTCGACCTCGAGCTTGGAGCCAGCAACCGAGGCGTGAGTCATCGTCGCCGGGATCTCGATCAGGGACTCGACGCCGCCGAGGGATTCGGCGAGTGTGAACAGGCGGGTTCCCTCGGCGATCGCGATCGCCCGGTCCGCTGCGGTGGATCCGACGCCGACCCGCGCCCGCGGGATGAACGAGACCATCCCGCCGCCGGCCCGCATCTGGCGGCCTTCGCCGACGAGCGCCGCACCAGGGTGGGCATGCGGCCCGTCGCTGAGGCCCGGGTAGAAGACGCGTTCGATGTCGTCGCGCGCGGCCAGGACCCGAGCGATCGCCGTCGCGTTGGCAACGTGGCGCTCGACCCGGAGATGGAGGGTTCGCAGGCCACGCAGGACGAGGAAGCAGTCGAGCGGTCCAGGCACGCCGCCCATCGCGTTCTGGAGGAAGTGGAGCCGCTCGGCGATGGCGTCGTCGCGGGTCACCGCAATCCCCAGGATCGTGTCGGAGTGGCCGCCGAGATACTTCGTCGCCGAGTGGAAGACGATGTCGGCGCCCAGCTCGAGCGGGTTCTGCAGGGCGGGCGAGGCGAACGTGTTGTCGACGACCAGGTATGGCCGGGCGAGCCCCGTCTGCTCGGCCCGCTCGTGGATCGCGTGGGCCGCAGCCGCGATGTCGGTCAGCTTCAGGTTCGGGTTGGACGGGCTCTCGAACCACACGATCCGGGTGGCGCTCGTGAGCTGCTCCCAGAGCGCGTCCGGCCCGACCGACAGATCGGTGAAGCGAGCCTCCCCTGCCCCGCTCGGCCGATGCACCCGCTCGAGATAGCGATACGTCCCGCCATAGACGTCGTCGCCGACGAGAATCTCCTCGCCAGGCGCCGCCAGCTGGGCGATCGCGGCTGTCGCCGCAGAGCCGCTCGCGAACGCGATCCCGTGGGTTCCCCTCTCGAGGGCCGCGACCGCCCGCTCGAGGCGGTCGCGGGTGGGGTTGATGCTCCGGGCGTAGTCGTGGCCGCCGCGCGGGCGGTTGACGCCGTCCTGGGCGTAGGTCGAGGTCTGGTAGATCGGCGGCGA
>JACDAH010000378.1 GCA_013695505.1 Chloroflexota bacterium
CGCGTGTGGTCTCGGTCAGCATGGGCGTGAAGCGGTGCTGCTGGAGCTTCTTCAGCCCATCGGCCAGATCGTAGATGGCGTTGTCGGGCCGCGGCCGCGAGCTGTGGCCGCCGGGCTTGCGAACCCGGAAATAGTAGCTCTGAAAGGTCTTCTCCGACGTCTGCAGCCCGAAGCCGAGCGGCTTCCCATCGCGGGTGAAGCCACCCCCGCCGGCATCGGCATTCAGCACGAATTCGGCATCCGTCCACTTGCGCCACTCGGTCGCGCCCAGCTCGGCGCCCTTGCCCTGGGTCTCCTCGTCCCCGGTGTACAGCAGGATGACGTCGCGGTCGGGCCTGAAGCCGGACTGGCGAAGCTTCATCAGGGCGACCATCGACGGAACCAGTCCGCCCTTGTCGTCGCCGCTCCCGCGACCATAGAAATAGCCGTCCTTCTCGACGAGCCTGAACGGATCGGTCGTCCAGTCGCTCGGCAGCGCCTCGACCACGTCCATGTGCGCGATGATCAGCATCGGCTTCTTCTTGGGCGTCCCCACGGCCGGCCAGCGGGCGATGAGCGCCGCGGCGTGACGCTCCTCCTGCGACTCGTACGGCAGCACGTGGATGTCGCGGTCGGCCCAGCCGGCGGCCCGGAGCTGATCCGCGAGATAGTTGGCCAGCTTCGGGCCTTGCCCCCGGCCGGCCACGGTCGGCGTCTCGACCGCCGTCTTGTAGATCTCGCGCGCCTTCTGCTCCCAGGCCGGCGGAAGCTTGGGCGCATTCACCAGCGTCGCTGGCGGCGGCGACGAGATCGGTGGCGGCGGCGTCTGGGCGACGGCGATCGTGGACACGCAGGCGAGCGGCAGGACGAGGCGGCGCATGGTTCGGGCTCTCCCCGCTGGACTGCGCGGCGCGCAGGGATGTTCACAACGAGACATGCCTCGACCCGTCCTCTGGAGATATGAAGTGTGTGTTGGGAGCATCGCGGATATCCAGGCAAGAGCAAGATACCCTGCCGATGGTCGGCGGGCGATTGCTCAGGCTCGAGATCGGCCGGAAACCCGGAGCCGGGCTCCGGTGTGTTCCCTCACCCCTTCCGGGTCCACGGCGGCACGATCTTGTTCATCCGGGCATACGCCACCAGAGCCGGGTGGGCCTGAGCCGCGCGTTGACGACCCGAGAGCCGCGCCGTACCTTCGCGAGGGTGTAGGAAATTCCTATCCCTATCCCTATGAGTTTCGTGCGGGTCGACGGTCTCGTCTTCTGATTTCCTGACCGAGAGGAGGAAGGCATTTGCCGGAGCACAGAATCGGGACGCGTGAGGAGTGGCAGGCGGCGCGGGACGAGCTAGCGAAGCTCGAGGCCGAGCAGGCGCAGCGAAACGAGGAGATCAAGACCAAGCGGCGCGAGCTTCCGTGGGTGCCCGTCGAGAAGGCCTATGAGCTCGACACCGAGGAGGGCAAGAAGACCCTCGCCGACCTGTTCGACGGCCGGTCGCAGCTTCTCGCCTACAACATCATGTTCGGGCCCGACTACACGCTCGGCGCCTGCCCCGGCTGCACGAGCGTCGGGGACGGTCTCGACGGCTCGCTCGTCCATCTGAACCACCTGGACGTGACCCTGATCTGCTTCTCGCGGGCGCCGATCGAGCGCCTCACTGCGTACAAGGAGCGGATGGGGTGGGAGTTCCCCTACGTCTCGACCTACGACAGCGACTTCGCGTTCGACTTCGGACTCGCGCTGACGCCGGAGCGCGCGCAGCAGATTCCCGAGCTGACGCAGCTGATCGACAGCCCGCCCGGCTGGCTCGAGGAGTGGTCGGGGCAGGTCGGGGCGAAGCTCGAGGACGGATTGCGCGAGACCCCGAGCTGGATCGCCTTCGCGCGCGAGAACGGCACCGTCTACCACACGTACACGGTGTCGGCGCCTGACCCGTTCGTCGCGCCGTACTTCAGCTTCCTGCTCGAGCGGACACCGAAGCCCCCGCCCGCCGAGCCACGGAGCTGGCGGAAGGACGAGTACCCGGACTGAGGCCGGCTGCTACACGGACCCGGCGATTTGGAGTCACCCTTGATGGTGCGTGGCCTTGCCGGTACGCTCCGTTCTGCTGTCTTCGCCTCGTTGCACTAACCCGATCGCCGCGATAGCCAATGCGGTCGACGCAACGATCGACGGGCTGATCCGCTCACCGGCAAACAACCATCCGAGCAGCACCGCCACGATCGG
>JACDAH010000431.1 GCA_013695505.1 Chloroflexota bacterium
TCTCCTCATCGAGGATGACGACGCGACCCAGACGACCGTCGCGGCCAATCTCGAGGCGCACGGTCATCGAGTCACCCAGGCCCCCGACGGGGCCGCTGGACTTCGTCACTGGGACGCCGAACGCCCCGACCTCATCCTGCTGGACCTCGGGCTGCCCGACACCGACGGCGGGACACTGATCCGGCGCGTCCGCCGGGAGGCGACGACGCCGATCCTGGTCCTCTCGGCCCGCGGTGCCGAACGCGACAAGGTGGCCGCACTCGAAGCCGGCGCGGACGACTATCTCGCAAAGCCTTTCGGCCTTGCCGAGCTCCGGGCGCGGATCACCGCTCTGCTCCGGCGGACCGGCGGGCCTGCAGCCGACGCCACCGGCATGATTCGCCTGGGAGCGGTCACAATCGATGTCGCCGGACGCGAAGCCCGGGTGGGCGACACCCTCCTCGAGCTCACGCCGCGCGAGTACGAGCTGCTCAAGACGATGCTCGCAGCACCGGGCCGACTCCTCACGAAGGGCCGTCTGCTGCGCGCGGTCTGGGGCACGGCGTACGCGGAGGAGGGCCACTACCTCCATGTGTACGTGTCCCGGTTGCGGCGCAAGCTGGCCGCCGCCGACCCGAGCGGCGCAACCCGGGACCTGATCGTCGCGGAGCCGGGTGTCGGCTACCGGATTGCCGAAGATCCAGATCGGCGGGCGGGACCGGCCGACGGCTCGCATTGAGCGGTTGTTGAGCGGCCGGACCGCCTCACGAGTGCGCTCCCTCTTGGGACCGCCTCGTACGTTGATGACGTGGACACCGCAGCCGTCATCGCCTTTCCGCGGCCGAAGGCCGCCAATGCCGCTGACGCGTCGGGCCCGAGCGCCTTCGGCGCCACGCCTGCCGAGCCCGCCAGACTTCCTGCGCCGACGGCCGAGGCGAGCGCCGCCGCCCTCGCGGAGATCGATGCGGCGATCGACCTGGTCGAGTCGCGCGTGGCGCGTCGCGTCCGGCTGACGGCGGTCCCGTTCGTCGAGTCGGCCGCCGCGGAAGGACTGGCGCACGCCAGGTCCGCCGGGATGGCCTTCGACTTCGAGCGCACCGATCGGATCGGCGTGGTGACTGTGACGGTCGGTCCGCTGCTGTCCTCCTGAACCGTCGCCCGTGCTCGGCCGTCGGGAACGTGCCTGTCGCGATCCTGCAACGGTCTCGGCGGCGGCGGGCGGACCGCGCTCCATCAGGTCCCGGGCAGCCTTGATCGAGGACGCCCGTCTCGACCCTGATTCAGGAGGATTTTCATGGCGCGCTTCGAGGATTCGATCGAGGTCAACGTGCCCGTCCGGGCCGCCTACGACCAGTGGACCCAGTTCGAGGAGTTCCCCCAGTTCATGAGTAGCGTCGAGCGCGTCGAGCAGATCGACGACAAGACGCTTGACTGGGCCGCCAGCGTCGCCGGCCAGAAGAAGCAGTGGCGGGCGGAGATCACCGACCAGACGCCCGACCGGCGGGTCGCCTGGAAGAGCACCAGCGGCGACGAGAACGCCGGCGCCGTCCTGTTCGACTCGCTCGCCCCGGACCGGACCAAGGTGACCCTCATGCTCGACGCCGATCCGAAGGGCATCGTCGAGACGATCGGGGCGAACATCGGGGTCCTCGAGAGCCAGATCAAGAAGGATCTCGAGCGGTTCAAGGAGTTCATCGAATCGCGCCGGACGCCGACCGGGGCATGGCGTGGCGAGATCCACGGCGATGAGGTTCGCGACGGCAAGGAGGTCGGCAGCCGGTAGGAGTCCCCAAATCCCGGGCCGCGGACATCGGCGCCGGCCCGAGCTGGGCTACCGAACGAGACGGTCGAACAAGTGGTCGAGCTCGGCCGCCGGGTCGTCGTCGCACAGGCCGGTGTGGACCTCGGATGGCTGGATGACCGTCGATGACGGCGCGACCAGCCAGTGGAACCGCTCGCCTTGACCGAGGGCAGCGATCCGGCCGGCGTCGCCGTCGCCGCGGGCGATCCGCTCGATCGCGGCGAGGTGCGTCTCGATCGCGGTCGGGTCGAGGTCCGGGGCCAGGGCCCGGAGT
>JACDAH010000440.1 GCA_013695505.1 Chloroflexota bacterium
CTCCGGGCCGATCTCTCCCGGATCGGCAAGGGGTGCGAGCTCCGCCAGCCAGACTCCGTCGTCGAACCGTCCCGCGACGCGGCCTGCCACCTCGATCATCAGCCGGGTCTTGCCGGTTCCGCCCGTCCCGACGAGCGTCACGAGGCGGGCCTGGGCGAGCAGTCGATCGACCTCGGCGAGCTCGCGCTGGCGGCCGACGAACGACGTCAGGGGCACCGGCAGGTTGGAGCGGCGAGTGCTGAGCGAGCGCAGGGCCGGGAACTCGCGGGGCAGGTCGGCGACCGCGACCTGGAACACCTGCTCGGGGCGATCGAGGTCGCGCAGGCGGTGGGAGCCGAGGTCAAGCAGCTCGAGGTCGCCGGCCAATCGCTCGCGCGTCAGCAAGGCGGCCGCCGCGGAGAGCAGGATCTGGCCGCCGTGCCCGATCGCGAGGATGCGCGCATCGCGGTTCAGCGCCTGGCCGAAGAAGTCGCCCTCCCGGGATTCGGCGGTCCCCGAGTGGATCGCCATCCGGACGCGGAGCGGCCCCGTCGGTCCCCACTCGTTGTCGCGCAGGGCCCGCTGCGCCTGCAGGGCCGCTTCCACCGCCGCGGGGGCGCTGTCGAACACGGCGAGCATGCCGTCGCCCATCGTCTTGACGACGTGGCCGCCGTGGGTCGTGATCGACGTGCGGAGCAGGTCGTCGTGGACTGCCAGCGAGGCACCCATCGAGTCGCCGTGCTCCTCCCATAGCCTCGTGCTGCCGGCGATGTCGGTCAGCAGGAACGTCGAGGGGGCCGCATCGGCCCGCGCCGAGGCGCCGTCCAGAGCGGGAGGAGGAGATGCGTTCGTGGCGTCAGTGCCCGGGAGCGCGATGGCGGTCGACGAAGCGGCCGATCCGGCCAAGGGCGTCTTCGAGCTTCTCGTAGGACGTGGCGTAGCACGCCCGGACGTGGCCCTCGCCGCTCGGGCCGAACGCCGAGCCCGGGATGACGGCAACCCGCTCCTCCTCCAGGAGCCCCCGGGCGAAATCCTCCGACGACAGCCCGGTCGTCGATGTCACCTCTGGGAACGCATAGAACGCGCCGCGCGGCTCGAAGGTCCGGAGCCCGACCGCGTTGAGGCCGTCGACGACGAGCCTCCGCCGACGGTCGTACTCGGCGCGCATCCGCTCGACGTCGGCTTCGCCGCCGACGATGGCCTCGAGCGCGGCATCCTGGGCGGTGGTCGGGGCCGACATGATCCCGTACTGGTGGACCTTGACGATCCCCTCGAGGATCGCGGCCGGGGCGGCGAGATACCCCACCCGCCAGCCGGTCATGGCGTAGGCCTTGCTGAAGCCACCCATGAGGATCGTCCGGTCGCGCATCCCCGGCAGCGCGCTGAACGCCCGGTGGCGGTAGGTCCCGTACGCGAGCCGGTCGTAGATCTCGTCGCTGTAGACGAGCAGGTCGTGGCGCTCGGCGATGGCGGCGAGCTCGTCCTGGACGTCGTCGGGCAGGACGGCGCCGGTCGGGTTGCACGGGTAGCCGAGGAACAGCGCCTTCGTCCGGGGCGTGATCGCGGCCTCGACCGCGGCCGGATCGAGCGCGAAGTCGTCCTCGAGGCGGGTCGCGACGTGGACGACGGTCCCGCCCGCGAAGATCACCGCCGGCTCGTAGGCGACGTAGGACGGCTCGTGGAGGATCACCTCGTCGCCCGGGTCGCAGGTCGCCCGGAGCGCCAGGTCGACCGCTTCGGACGCCCCGACGGTGATGAGAAGCTCCGTCGCCGAATCGTAGGTGACGCCGTAGCGCCGCTCGAGGTGGGCCGCCAGCGCCTGGCGGAGCTCGATCGTCCCGTAGTTGCTCGTGTAGTGGGTCCGCCCGGTGTGAAGCGAGCGGACGCCGGCGGCGACGATCCGCTCGGGCGTGTCGAAGTCGGGCTCCCCCACCCCGAGGCTGATGACGTCATCCATGGTGGCGAGGATGTCGAAGAACCGCCGGATCCCCGACGGCGGCACGGCGCGCACCCGCTCGGCGAGGGCCCGCTCGGCCAAGGGCGGTCGCGAGGTCACGGGAGCGTCGGTCATGGCGTGGCGAAGCGTACGCGATCAGGCCGCCGCCGAGCGACGGAAGGACGCCGCGACCCCGGCGCCTCCTGCCACCTGGCGCCGTGGCGAGCAGGGGTGTGGGCTCAGTGCTGGGCGAGGGCCTGGGCGCGCTCGGCCGGCGTCGGCTGCGCCGGATCGGTCGTCAGGTCGAGCTGGGTCGGCTCTTGACCGCGCCACTGGGCGGCCGAGGTCAACGCCTCGAACCCGCGCGACAGTCTGAACAGCTCGAGCTCCGACCAGGCGGGACCGATCAGCTGGAGCCCGACCGGCATCCCCTCCGACAGTCCGCACGGGATCGAGATCCCGGGCAGGCCGGCCATGTTCACCGGCAGGGTGCAGGCGTCAGACAGATACATCGCGACAGGATCGGCCATCTTCGCCCCGAACTGGAACGCCGTCGTCGGCGATGTCGGCGCGACGAGTGCGTCGAAGCCCCGCTCGAACAGGTCGTCGAAGTCGCGCTTGATCAGGGTCCGGACCTTCTGCGCCTTGACGTAGAACGCGTCGTAGTAGCCCGCGGACAGGGCGTAGGTCCCGAGCATGATCCGGCGCTTGACCTCAGGCCCGAACCCGCGGCCGCGCGTCGCGAGGTAGTTGCGGAGGACATCGGAGTCACCGAGCCGCGGCCCGAACCGGACGCCGTCGTAGCGGGCGAGGTTTGCCGACGCCTCGGCCGGGGCGACGATGTAGTACGTCGCGAGGCCGTAGTCGGTGTGCGGCAGGGAGACCTCCTCGACCGTCGCACCCGCGCCCTCCAGGGCCGCCACGGACTCCTCGATCCGGCGCCGCGAGTCGGGGTCCATCCCGGCCACGAAGTACTCCCTCGGCAGGCCGAGGCGCTTGCCCCGGAGACCGGCCGCCGCCTCATCGTCCGAGGCCGGCAGGTGGAGCAGCTCGTCGGGCACGGGCACCGACGCCGACGTCGAGTCCCGCTCGTCGCGACCGGCGACCGCGTGGAGCAGCGCAGCGGCGTCGCGGACGTCGCGGGCGAACGGCCCGATCTGGTCGAGGCTGCTCGCAAAGGCGACGATCCCGTACCGCGACACCCGGCCGTACGTCGGCTTGATCCCGACGATGCCGGTCAGTGCCGCCGGCTGGCGGATCGAACCACCCGTGTCGGTCCCGATCGAAAGCGGAGCATGGTAGGCCGCGACGGCGACCGCCGAGCCGCCCGACGACCCGCCCGGCACGGTCTCGAGGTCCCACGGGTTCGCGACCGGGCCGTAGGCGCTGTGCTCGTTCGAGGAGCCCATCGCGAACTCGTCCATGTTCGTCTTGCCGAGGATCACCGCCCCGACCGCTCGAAGGCGCTCGGTGATGTGGGCGTCGTAGGGGGCCAGGTAGCCCTCGAGGATCCGCGAGCCCGCGGTGCACTGCCCACCCTTGACCGAGACGAGGTCCTTGAGCGCAACCGGCACGCCGAGGAGCGGGTGCGCGTCGGCCGCGCCGACGGGCGAAGCAAGCCGGACGTCGGCCGCGTCCGCCTCGACGAGCGCACGCTCGCGATCGATCGTCAGCCAGGCGTTGAGGGCGTGGTTCCCGGCCTCGGCCGCGTCGAGATGGGCCTCGGTCAGGGCGCGCGAGGTGATCTCGCCGGCCCGCAGCCGGTCGGTCATCTCGTGGGCGAGCAGCCGGGTCAGATCGGTCATCGCCGGGTCATGGGCACGGCCATGGCGCGAACACAGACGTCATCGGCACGCGTCACCCGCCGCTCTCGTCGCTCAGGATGGGCGGTGAGACGATGTAGCCGCCGGCGGCGTCCGGCGCGTTGCGCAGGATCTCCTCGACGGGCAGCGACGGCGTCACGACGTCCTCGCGCAGGATGTTCTCGAGCTCGATCGTCTGCGCCGTCGGCGCGATCGAATCGGTATCGAGCTCGGCGAGCTTGGTGTACTGATCGAGGATGTGGTTCAGCTGCCCTTGGAGGCGGCCGAGCTCGTCGTCGGTCAGGCCGAGGCGAGCGAGATGCGCGACGTGCTCGACGTCGCTGCGGGACAGGCCTGGCATGGGCCGATGATACGTGGCGGCGAGCGGGGCCGCGGAGACGTTACCCTCGGGTCGATGGCCATCCATTCGACCGCGGTCGTTCGCCCGATGACCGCCGCCGACAGTGCGCCGGCGGCGGCCCTGCTCCGCCGCGAAGACTTCGGCGAGCGCGAGGCCTTCTTCGACTGGGCTCTCACCCAGCCAACGATCGCGGTCTTCGTCGCCGAGCAGGACGGGCGGATCATCGGCACGGGGACTGGATCGGCTCACGGCAACGTCGGCTGGGTCGGGGTGATCTTCGTGGCGAGCCACCAGCGCGGGGCCGGGCTCGGGCGGCGGATCACCCGGACCGTCATCGACGACCTGGAGGCGCGGGGCTGCCGCACGACGATCCTGATCGCGTCGCCACTCGGTCGCCCGATCTACGTCCGCGAGGGATTCGCCGACCTCGAGCGCCAGGTTCGATTCACGATCGGTGGCCTGCCGCCCGATGACCGGCCGCTCGACCCGCGGATCCGGCCGTTCGCCCCGCCCGACCTGGAGGCGGTGCTCGCGCTCGACCGGTTCGTGACCGGCGAGGACCGCCAGGTCGTCCTGACCGGCCTCGTGACGCCGGCGAGCACGTTCGTGGCGGTGGATCCGGCCGGTGCCGTCCGCGGCTACCTCGCCCGGGCCCCGTGGCGCGGCGGAGCGCTGATCGCCCCCGATCCCGATGACGCCCTCCGCCTGCTCGAGCTTCGGCGGCGGTCGACCGGTGTCAGCGCCAAGGCCGGGGCCGGCGTCGTGGCAAGCAATCTCGTGGCCCGCGAGCGTCTTCGGGCCGCGGGCTGGCAGGAGGAGCTCGGCGGGGTCCGGATGCTCCGCGGCGATCCACTCGACTGGCGCCCCGACGCGATCTGGGGTCAGCTCAACGGGGCACTCGGCTGAGCGTCTGAGGGCTGGCTGGACCTCAAGGGGCGAGCGCGGGTGAGCTCGGTGACGACGTAGATCGATCGGCAGCGATAGATCGCCAGCTCTGCGGCGGCCGGCGTGCCTGCCGCGAGTCCGCATGACGCAGCGTCCGGGTCGTCGAAGTGACCGGTCACCGACCAGCGCCCGCCCGGCTGAGGATCGCAGGCCGTCCGGCCGGCCAGGTCGGGATGGACGCGGGCCTCGACCGTGGATCCCTCATCGGTCAGGCGCATCGTCATCCGGGCCGGAGCGGCGAGCCAGCCGGCGACCTGCGTGGCAGACGGCGACGGATCCGCGCACCCGATCTGGATCGACGCGGTCGCCGTGAACGGGACGCTCCCGAAGCACGACACGCGGCCATCAGGGACGTCACCGGCGAGCCGGACCAAATCCGCGACCGGCACCGGCGTGCCAGCGGGCGGGCACGCCAGCGGCGCGTTCTGGGCCCAGACTTCGCCAGTCTTCGAATCGGCGACGGCGATCCAGCCGATCAGCGGCTCGCCGCCGGCGCGGGTCACGCCGGGGACGATGACCCGGTACCAGTCGTAGCCGCTCCCGAGGGCCGGGCCGTCGACGACGAACAGCCGCGTCCCGTTCGGGAGGAGCGGGTTGTAGCGCTCGGAGACGGTTTCGTCGACGTTCGGCACGGATCGGACGCGCAGGTTGT
>JACDAH010000527.1 GCA_013695505.1 Chloroflexota bacterium
CGCCCGGGTCGCGCGGCCCGCGCATCGGCTGGGGATCGGTCGGCGCGTCGGGCCGGGGGTCGGTGCCGGCCTCGCTCGGTTCGCGGATGGCTGCGTCCGTCGCGGCCGGCGCTGGCAACGGATCCGCGGTCGCCGTCACCCCGAGCGCTGCGAGAATCCGTTCCGGCGACGCCGGCAGCTCGTGGATCCAGACCCCGGTCGCGTCGTGGATCGCGGCCACGACCGCCGGCGCCCCAACGTCCATCGGCAGCTCCCCGACCCCTTTGGCGCCGTGAGGCACGCCGGTGTACGGCGCCTCGACGAGGATCGTGTGGATCCGCGGCGCGTCGAGGGCGGTCGGGATGATATAAGTCGCGAGTCGGTCGTTGAGGTATCGCCCATCCTCGAGCTTGATCTCCTCGATGGTCGCGTAGCCGATCGCCTGGAGCGTGCCGCCTTCGACCTGGCCCTCGGCGAGGATCGGGTGGATGACCTTGCCGACGTCGTCCGCGGCGACCACGTCGCGGACCGTGACCTCTCCGCTGTCGAGATCGACGTCGACCGTCGCGACGCAGGCGGCCCACCCGAATGCCGGGTAGGCGTCGCCGCGGTAGGTCTCATCGTCGAAGTGGACGTGGGGATAGGGCTCGAACTTCTGGTCGATCCGGGTCGGCCCGAAGGTCGCCGCGTCGCGCATGCGGATGTCGGCAAACGACGCGCCGTCATACCGGCCCTCGACGGTGGCCCGGAGCCGGCGCGCAGCCTGGATCAGGAGCCCGCCGACGACCATCGCCGTCCGGCTGGCGACGGTTGGCCCCGAATCGGGGACGAGCGCCGTGTCCTGGGGCGCCATGTCGACTTCGTCGACGGAGAGGCCCAGCTCGGCCGCGACGAGTTGCGGGAAGATCGTCTTCGTTCCCTGCCCCATCTCGGTCGAGCCGGTCAGGATCCGGACCCGGCCGTCGTCGGCCAGCTCGATCGAGGCGACGCTCGCGAGCTTGACCTCGCCGGAGCCGGTGAAGCCGGCACCGTGCCAGGCCAGCGCGACGCCGATCCCGGACGCAGTCCGGTCGGGGGCCGTGCGGAGCGGCGATCTGGGCACGGCGCCCGAGCCACTCCGCCGGGCCCGGTCCTTCGACGTCCGCGCCGCGACCCCCTCGAACTCCGCGGCCTCGGCGGCTCGCTCGAGGACCTCCTCCGCGGCGACGCTCTCCCGGAGGATTTGGCCGGTCGGGGTCTCGTCGCCGAGCCGGTACAGGTTGCGCCGACGGATGTCGAGCGGGCTGAGGCCGAGGCGCTCGGCGATCCGGCCGAGATGGACCTCGGCGGCGAACTCGGTCTGCGGCGCGCCGAAGCCGCGAAACGCGCCGTTCGGCGGGGTGTTCGTGCGAGTGGCGCGGGCGCGGATCCGGACGTTCGGGCAGCGATATGGCCCGCCGGCATGGATCGCGCCACGGCTGAGCACGACCGGCGTCAGCGTGCAGTACGCCCCGCCGTCCATGACGACCTCGATGTCCTGGGCCACCAGCGTCCCGTCGGTCCTGACCCCGGTCCGGTGGGTGACGATCGCGGGGTGCCGCTTGGTCGTTGCGGCGAGGTCCTCGTGGCGGTCATAGATCATCCGGACCGGCTTGCCGGCCTTGCGGGCAAGGAGCGCCGCGTGGATGGCGACGATCGAGGGGTATTCCTCCTTGCCCCCGAACCCGCCGCCGGTTTCGGCCTGGACGACCTGGGCCTGGTCGGCGGTCAGCTTGAGCGAGCGCTTGAGCGCCTTGTGGATGTAGTACGGGCACTGGAGCGATCCGTGGACCGCGACCCCGCCGTCCGGGCGCGGGACTGCGATCATCGCGTTGTTCTCGATGTAGAGCTGCTCCTGGTGGCCGACGCGGTACTCGCCCTCGAGGATGAGGTCGGCCTCGGCGAAGCCGGCGTCGAGATCGCCCGACGCGATCAGATAGTGGGCGAAGACGTGGTCGCTGGCGAGCGGATCGAAGACCGCCGGAAGTGGCGTCGTCCGGACAGTGACCGCATGGCGGGCGCGGCGAAGGGTCTCGCGGTCAGCCGCGGCAAGCAGGACGAGCGGCTCGGCGTGGTGCTGGATCTCGGCGCCGGCCGGGACGAGGACCGGCTGGTCGTCGCTGATGAGGCTGACGATGTTGTCGCCGGGGATGTCGGCTGCGGTGACGACGGCGACCTTCGACCAGTCGAGGGCCTCGTCGAGGTCGAAGCCGTCGAAGCGGGCGTGGGCGTCGGTTGAGCGAATCGTGGCTCCGAACCAGGCCCCCGGGAAGACGAGGTCGTCGGCGTATTTCGCCTCGCCCGTGAGCTTGGCCGGGCCCTCGCGGCGGAGGGGCGCGGCGGTCCGGGCCCGACCGGGGACGACGCCACCGTCCGGCACGACGAGCGCGTCGGCAGGTTCGCCATCCCGGCGTGGGCCGACCGGGGTGGTGGTCCGGCTGGGCGAGGTCCGGATCGTCATCGCGGCAGTTGGTCGCTCATCAAGGCAGCGAGCGTACCACCGGGAGGAGCGTGCCTGGGACGCCAGGCCACGGGGACGTAGCTGTACGAATTGATGGCTGATGGAGCGCTTAGCGTGGCGTACGTTCCGCCGTGAGCCGGACCCGGCGCTCGTCCCTGGCCCGGCGCTAGTCTCTGCCCCGGCGCAATGCGCGGCCGGGTCGGGCACCGGTCGGCCGGCCGCCATCCACGACGATCCTGCCCGCCACGATCACCGTGTCGATACCCTCCGGGTCGCGCGTCGGGTCGTCGATCGTGGCGTCGCTCCGGACCGTGGCCGGGTCGAAGATGACGAGGTCCGCAACGGCACCGTCGCGGATCGTCCCGCGATCGCGCAGGCCGATCCGTGCCGCCGGCATCGACGTCATCCGCTTCACGGCGTCTTCGAGGCCGAGGAGCGCTTCGTCCCGGACGAACTGGCCGAGGATCCGGGGATAGCTGCCGAAGGTCCGCGGGCTCGGCTTCGCGCCGACGAAGACGCTGTCGGTCCCGATCATGGCGCCGGAGTGGCGAAGGAAGCGGCGCGTCCCGGCGAGATTCGGCCCGGGCGTGACCTCGTTGGGGCGGAGGTCCTCCGCCAGGAGAAGGTCGCACAGGACGTCGACCGGGTCGCGGCCTTCGGCGTCGATCAGCTCGCCGAGCGTCTTGCCCTCCCACTGCCGGTTCCATGTGACGCGGAGGTAGCCGATCCGGACATCGCGGATCCCGCCGCTGCCGGCGAATAGCTGGCCGCGGGCGGCGAGGTCGCGCCGGATCCGGGTCCGGACGCCGGGATCGGCGAGGCGCTCCTTGGTCTTCGCCAGGCCACCGGCCTGGACCCAGATCGGGATCAGGATCAGCAGGCGGGTGCTCGCCCACTCCGACGGGTACAGGTCGAAGCTGACGTCCTGGCCGGCGGCGACCGCGGTATCGACGAGGTCGAGCATCTGGTCGGGCGATCCGGGGAACGTGAGCCGATGGTAGAAGTGGGTGATATGGGCGGCTGCCTCGCCGCGCCGGCCGATCTCGATCGCCTCGCGGAAGGGGTCGAGGAAGCGGTCGCCGAGCGAATAGCGGACGTGGGTGTGATAGATCCCGCCGAGCAGCCCTGCCTCGTTGGCGAGATCGGCCAGCTCGGCGGTGGTGGCGTAGGCGCCGGGCGGATAGTCGAGTCCGCTGCTGACCCCGAAGGCCCCCTCCTCCATTGCTTCGCGGAGGCGGGCGCGCATGTCGATTGTTGTCTTGCGGGTGGTCGGAGCGTCGTCCCAGCCGAGTGCCGCGATCCGGAGCGGTGTGTTGCCGACGAGCTGCGCTACGTTCACGGCCGTGCCCGTGTCGTAGCGGGCAAGGACGTCCTCGACGGTCCTCCAGTCGATCGTGACGGGGCGACCGCGGCCGCCGGTGCCCAGCGCGCCGTCCTCGTCGCGAGGGTCGCCGTCGAGGCCGCCGTTGAGCGTGACCAGCGCGTCCAGGTCGTCCTGGCTCGTGACGGGGACGTAGCTCAGGCCGTCGACCCCGACGAGCTCCGTGGTGACTCCCTGGCGGACCTTGGCGCCGTGATCCGGGTCGGCCAGGATCATCAGCGCCGAGTGGGAGTGGAGGTCGATGAAGCCCGGGGCGACGACCTTGCCGCGGGCATCGATCGTGCGGGCGGCGCTCGGTGGCTGGGCGCCTGGTGTCAGCTCCCGAATCCGGTCGGCGCTGATCGCCAGGTCGCCGCTCCGTGCCGGCGCCCCCGTCCCGTCCACGATCGTGCCGCCGCTGATGAGCAGGTCAACGGTCTCGCTCATGACAGCGTGTGGGCCTCGGTCGCCGATTCGGCCGACACCCCGGCCTGCGATCCCATCCCCATCGCCGGTCCCGTGCCCATCGGACCCTGTTGCGGTGAGCGCCACGCGGGCGCGAGGCCGTCGGGCATCGCGGAGAACTGGTAGATCTCCGGGGTCGGGCCGTCCGGACCGAGCCCGGGCAGCCGGAGGTGTGCGCCCCGCAACGCTGCGCCCGGAACGCCGGTCCCGCGCTCGAGATCCGGCCCGGCGTAGTCGCGCTCCGGCGGGACCAGGACGCATCCGAACAGGTCCGTATAGAACCGGGCGAGCGCGCGCCAATCCCGCGCGATCAGGTTCACGTGACCAAATCGTGCCTCGATCATGTTGGTCCCTCCAAGGCGTGGCCCCGAACCCAGGCCGCCCGGACCATCGATGGTTCGGCTCGAAAGATCAGGCGGCTGACCAGGAGCGACGGGTCGCCGAGGATGCCGGTCGTGTCCATGTCGGCGCCGAGCGGCGCGGTCCGTCCGGGGTCGACCGCGATCAGATCCGCCTCCTTCCCGACCTCGATGGAGCCGATCCGGTCGTCCAGGCCGAGGGCCCCCGCCCCGCCGAGCGTCGCGAGTCGGAGCCAGTCGATGGGCCCGAGCGGGCCGGCCAGATCCGCGCCGCGGGGCAGGACCGCCGTCGGGGCGGCAGGCCCGAGGATGTCGGCGGCGGCGCCACCGCCGGAGATGGAACTCAGC
>JACDAH010000529.1 GCA_013695505.1 Chloroflexota bacterium
AGGCCGAGCCGATCGGCGGCCCGCCGGGCGAGCGCCAGCAGATCCGGGTCGTCGGTCTGGGACAGGAACACGACTCGCGTGTAGTGGGCGAAGTACGTTGCCTGGAGCTCCGGATGGCGATCGATGCCGAGCCCGCGGATCACGAGCCGTTCGAAGTTGCGGGCGAGAAAATCGGTCAACCAGAAGGTGCCGGGCTCGGCGTCCGCCAGGGCAGCGAATTCGGCCGACCCCGCGAAGACCTCGTAGCAGTGGGCCCCCGGCAGACGCTCGACGCCGGCCTCGGCGAGGACCGGCTCGAGCAGCCCGCCCGTGCCGCAATCGGCATATGCGACGAAGATCCGCTCGTAGCCGTCGCGCCGGGCTTCGGCGATCCGATCCCGCACCGCCCCCGGAATACCATTCGGGCGGTTGTGGAGGTCGGGGGGGAGGCAGGCGACCTCGAGGCCGGGGATCTGGCGGGTCACCTCGAGCAGCTCGCGGGCGAGCGCCCCACAGCCGATCACGAGAGCGCGGGCGGGAACGTCGGCACCGCTGACAGCCCCGGTATCGACCCCACCGATATTCCGGGGGTTGGACGGCTGCCTTGCCGCGCCGGAAGGCGCTCGGGGAGCGACGGCAGTGCTCGTTCGCGCCTGGCCACGCTCGGCGAACGCCTCGCGCCCGTCGATCTCCGTGCCAGCCGCCGGTCCAACCGGCGAGATATCGATCCGGTCGATTTCGACGGCGGGAAGGGCGGCGACCGCGGGATCAGCCTCAGGCTGCGGCACGTCGCTCGTCGATCAGGCGGCGCGCCGTCTCGGCGGCGACGCCGGCGTCGCGGCAGTAGGCATCGGCGCCAACGGCCAGCCCGAACTCCTCGTTGAGCGGCGCGCCACCGACGAGGACGATGTACTGCTCACGCATCCCGCGGTCCTTGAGCGTCTGGATGACGACCTTCATGTACGGCATCGTGGTCGTGAGAAGGGCGCTCATCCCGAGGATGTCCGGCTTGTGGAGCTCGAGCGCGGCGATGAACTTCTCGGCGTCGGTGTTGATCCCGAGGTCGACCACCTCGAAGCCGGCACCCTCGAGCATCATCCCGACGAGGTTCTTGCCGATGTCGTGGATGTCGCCCTTGACCGTCCCGATGACGACCTTGCCGACCGGCTCGGCGCCGGTCTCGGCGAGGAGCGGGCGGAGGATCTCCATTCCGGCCTTCATCGCGTTCGCGGCGAGGAGGACCTCGGGCACGAAGAGGATGCCGTCGCGGAAGTCGATTCCGACGATCTTCATCCCGGCCACGAGTGCGTCGTCGAGGACCTTCGTCGCGGTGAAGCCGCGCTTGAGCAGGATGTTGGTCCCCTCGATGATCTCCTCGCGCATGCCGTCATACAGGTCGTTGTGCATCTGCTCGACGAGCTCATCGTCGCTCAGCGCGGAAAGATCGATCTCTTCGTAGTCGGCCACGCCTGGTGCTCCCTGACCGTCGGCACCGCCCGCCGACTGAGGACCGCCATCATCTCACGTCGGGGGTTCCACATCGTGGAACGGTGCCGTATGATGGAACGCAGAGGCGGAATCTAGTCCACGGAGCCGCGCGTGTCCAGAGTCCAATCGATCGAACGTGCCTTTGCGGTGCTCGGAGCGTTGACCGACGGCCCCATCGGGGTGACCGAGCTTGCCGAGCGCGTCGAGCTCCCGAAGTCGACCGCCGCCCGGATGCTCGCGTCGCTCGCGCGCGAGGGCGCCGTCGAGCAACTGCCCGGCGAGACGCGCTACCAGCTGGGCCCGCGGATCGAATCGCTGGCCACCGGGCTCGTCACGGCCCGGAGCGTCGTCGCGATCGCCCGGCCGCACCTGGCCGAGCTGGCGGCATCGATCGGTGAGGCCGCCGGGCTGTCGGTGCCGGACGGTGACACGGTCCACTACATCGACCAGGTCGACAGCGACCACCCGGTCGGCGTCCGCGACTGGACCGGCGCCCGGCTGGCGCTCCATGCCGTGTCGTCCGGGCTGGCCGTCCTCGCCCACCGGTCCCCGGCCCGGATCGATGCCTATCTCGCGAAGCCGCTGGAGCCATTCACCGAGCGCACGATGACCGACCCCGACCAGGTTCGGGCGCGGCTCCGGCGGATCCAGCTCGACGGCTACGCCTGGACGAATAGCGAGTACGCGGATGGCATCGCGTCGGTCGCGGCGGCGATCGCCGACCCCAGCGGCGAGATCGTCGCCGCCGTCCACGTCCACGGGCCGGCGTACCGCTTCCCGCCGGCCGGCCGCGAGGCCGCGCTCGGCCTCCAGGTCGTCAGCACCGCGACCCGGATCACCCGGAGGCTCCGCCAGACCGAAGCCTGATCGGCCCGCGGAGTGACGCGGTCAGCGGCGGCCGGTGCCCGGGCGGTGCTCCTCGATCAGGGTCTGCGCGTCGAACTGCGCCCTCCCCAGCACGAACCAGATGGCCTCCACCGGATCGTCCCCGATCGTGGCCAGCCGATGCGGAATCGTCGAGTTGATGGAGATGGCGTCGCCCGGCTCCAGGATGTACTCCTCGAAACCGATCCGAACCTCGAGGCGACCACTCAGGACGTACCCCCACTCGTGTCCCGGGTGACGCTGGAATGCGTCGGGCGGGCTGGACGCCCCGCCCGCCTCGTACGTCACCCGCAGGAACTCGACGCCCGGCTCGGAGAGGGTCGTGAGGCGCTCCCAGAGGACCCCGGAATCGAGCCGGATTCGGTGTCGGTCGGCCGCGCGCTGGACCGGCGGCGTCGTCGTCATCGTGCCCGACGGGTTGGCCCTGCCGGACGCCGCATTCGCCGCAAGCTCGCCCGCTCGTCGATCGTTGAAGAGGAGCTCGTCGAGCGATACGTCCAGCTCTTCGGCGAGCGCGTACAGCGTGCTCACCGACGGATTGGCCCGGCCCGTTTCGATCTGCGATATCAGGCTCGGCGAGACCCCGAGCCGCTCGGCCAGGACGCGCAGACTGAGCGCCCGGGCCTGTCGCGCCTCGCGCAGGCGCTCGCCCATCTCCGGATAGTCGAGCCTGCCATTCCTGGTGGGTCGAGCCGTGGCCACGCGCACCCTTCGTTTATCCAGCGGATATCAGACTCTGATCATAGGACCGGGCGCCCTAGCGGCAGTGCCAGCCGCCATCGACGATCAGGTCGACGCCGTTGACGCCGGTGTTCTCGAGGAGAAAGACCGCGGCGTCGACGATCTCGGCCATGGTGGTGAGGCGCTCGATCGGCGTCTGGGCCGCGTACT
>JACDAH010000500.1 GCA_013695505.1 Chloroflexota bacterium
GTCCTCGACATACCAGGCGCGGCCACGAAACGTCAGGATCGCGTGCTCGGCCGACACGAACTGGTCCTCGACGACGATCGCGTTGTTGACGTCGCGGCCGATCGTGGCGATGGCGTCGAGGCCGAGCGAGGTGCCCTCCTCGGGCTCGCCTGATGGCGACGCGACTACCACGAGACGGCCAAGCTGGGTACCGGGCTCGCGCGCCGCGGCCCGCAGGTCGCCGATGAGGGCCCGGGCGATCCGGAAGAGGAAGAGGTAGAGCAGGCCGAGGAACGCGAGACGGACGACCCAGACGGTCAGCAGGAACGGGTCCATCAGTCGGCGACGGGGCGATCGGTAGCTCCCGCGTCGGCTGCCGCGACACGAGCCGGCGCCGCCGGCGCCGGCGCAACGATGGCCTCCACGACCAGCGTCGACGTGCCGATCCGGATCCGGTCGCCCTCACCGAGCGCGATCGACTCGACGCGACGATCGTTGACGTACGAGCCGTTCGTGCTGCCGAGATCGGTCAGGACGAGCGACCCGCGGCGCCCGTCGATCCGGGCGTGGTGCCGGGAGGCGCGACCATCGCGCAGGACGAGGCCATTGTCCACTGCCCGCCCGATCGTCAGCGGCCGCCCGTCGAACGTGTGCGTCCCGCTGGAGCGGTCGGGGCGGATCTCCCGAATCGTGGCATGCGGCCCGTCGACGGCGGGGACGACGAATACCGCGGTCTGGTCGCCGTGCGGGGGCTGGACACGAAACGTCTCCGGCGCACCCCCAGCCGGATCGTGGGGGTCCGACCCCGCGCCCACGTCCGGCCTCGCGTCGTCGGGCGCGGGACCGTGGCCCGACGCGGCGCCGTCTTCCATCCCGGGCGGGTCGTCAACCGAAGCGTCAACCTCGATGTCGCCGACGTCGACAGCCGGGTCGGGCCGGAGGGCGACCACCGGCCGATCGAGGAGCGTATACGCATGGG
Organism: Chloroflexota bacterium; assembly: GCA_013695505.1. Lineage (GTDB taxonomy): Bacteria > Chloroflexota > Limnocylindria > Limnocylindrales > CSP1-4 > CF-46. The sequence goes on from JACDAH010000500.1 coordinate 959, forward strand.
CGCGGGCGAAGGCCAGGGCGCTGTCAGCAAGGTTCGGCGCGAGGTCGGGGGCCGTGCTCCGGAGGGCGGCGAGGTTGTCCGGATGGAGGCGGACGACGAAGCGGTGCGGGACGATCGTCCGCGCCCCGTCGCGCGTCCGATCCGCCTCCATCGAGCGCTCGAGCCGACGCTGGACCTGGACCGGCCGGATCGCCGTCCGGAACAGCCGCGCGGACTGGCGCTCAAACAGGCGTTCGAGGAAACGCTCGACCGCGGCAAGGGGTCCCATCTCGGGGGCGAATCTAGCAGACCGTCCTGAGATGCCCGGACGCGGGGCGGGCATCCGTGCCCGCCGTGCGCGGCCCCTGACCACGGCGTTCCGTCCCGGCCGGACGATCGTCCCGGTTTTGCCCGTACGAGCGATGGAGGTAGGCAAAAGGTGCTGCGGTATACTCTCGCCCCTTCGGCTGGCCCGTCCGTTCCGACCAGCACATCGCGCAATCCGGGGGCACGATGCCCGAGATCCTTACCGAGTCGTTCTGCGAGCGCTGCGGCACCCGATACACCTTCGAATCGGCCGCGCCTCGAAAGACTCGCCGCCTCGGCCAGATCAAGACCCTGTCAAAGGGCATGAAGAACTGGGTCCTGAGCGACGACCAGTCGCTCGATGAGGCAATGGCGGCCGCCCGCAACGATGACGAGCGGGAGCTGACCACTCACCAGCTGGATGCCTTCCACTCGACCTTCAACTTCTGCATGACCTGCCGCCAGTACACCTGCGGCAACTGCTGGAATGGCGTCGAGGGCCGCTGCCTGACCTGCGCCCCGCACCTCGGCCACGAGATCCTGCCGGCGCCCTTTCCGGAGCAGGTCGGGTTCGAGCCGGTTCGGATCGAGGCCGAAGCGTGGCCCGAGATGGACCTGACCCGACCCGCCATTGCAGGCGGAACGGCGAACGGCCACGAGCTCGGCAACGGGGTCGACCTGGACACGGCCGATCCGTGGGCGATGGCGGGCGCCACCGACATCGAAGAGATCCCGGAAATCGACCCGGCGGCGCGACTTGCGTTTCTGTCGGGCGAGGCGCCGGCACCGGCCATCGAGCCCGAACCAGCGGCTCAGCCGGAGCTCGCGACAACCGAGGCTGACGCGGGCCTCACGTGGCCCGCCGAGAACGTGGCCGTCACTCCCGAGGTCGAACCGGTCGACGCAGAGCCGGTGGTGACCGATGTCGCGCCCGAGATGCGGGAGCCGGCGTTCGCCGACGGGGCGGTCGACACGGTTGCGGCCGAGCCATCGGAGGAGACCATCGAGCCGGTCGGCACCGGTGCGGCGGCGATCGCGGTCGACGCACCCGTCGACGCCGCCGCCCTCGCCTCCCGCACCTCCGATCTGCTCCGCCGCTTCCGACCCGGTCAGAACATCGACGCCGAGCTCGCTGCGTACGAAGCAACACAGGGCCCGACGGACGTTGCCGAGGCAGGGCCCGGTGCTGCCGCGGCGGACGCCGCGCCGGTCGCCGCCGCGGAC
>JACDAH010000526.1 GCA_013695505.1 Chloroflexota bacterium
CCTCAGCCCGGCCGACTGGCCGGAGCCGCGTCACGACAATCATCGTCGCCGCCCTCAGCGCATTCCTGGTGGGGAGTCTGCTCCTGGCGGGAGCCGCGGTCGTCGGCACGGTCGCCGCCGTCACGGCCCTGTCGCAGGGCCTCCCCGACCCGACCAATCTCGGCGCCCTGACCTTCGCCCAGCCGACCGTCGTCTACGACCGGACGGGCAAGGTCCAGCTCGGGCGGTTCCAGCGCGAGCAGCGCCGCGTCGTCGCGTTCGACGAAGTCCCCAAGCTGGTCCTCGACGCGACCACCACGGCCGAGGACCGGACATTCTGGGACAACAGCGGCTTCGATCCGGTCGCCATCTTGTCGGCCCTCGCCGACAACGCGTCGGGGACGAGCGATCGTGGCGCGTCGACGATCACCCAGCAGCTCGTCCGCGCCCGGCTCCTGCCCGAGGATGTCATCGCGCCCGGTGCGAACCGCTACCTGCGCAAGGCGAAGGAGCTGATCCAGTCCGCCCGCCTGACCGAGGCGTTCCCGGGCGAGACGGGCAAGCAGAAGGTCGTCACGGCGTACCTGAATGAGATCTTCTACGGCCACGACGCCTACGGGATCGCGGCGGCCGCCCGGATCTACTTCGGGGTGGGCGACCTCTCGAAGCTGACGATCGCCCAAGCCGCGCTCCTCGCCGGCCTGCCGAAGTCACCTTCGACGTTCGACCCCTACCGCTACGCCCAGAAGGACAAGAGCGGTCGCCTGGTCGTCCCGGCAAGCGCTCCGCCGGTCGTTCGCCGCGACTACATCCTCAACAACCTCGCGACGTCCCGCTGGAGCCACCCGACGACCGCCGAGCTCGACGCGGCGCTGGCCGAGCCGGTCGTCCTTCACGGCGACGTGCCGCTGTCCTACCGCGCGCCGCACTTCACGTGGCAGATCCGCCGCCAGCTCCAGACGATTCTCGGTCCCGACGCGTCGATCGAGGCCGGCGGCTACACCGTGATCACGACCCTCGACTGGAAGGCCGAGCAGCTCGCCGAGAAGTGGCTGTCGGCCGCTGCGATCGCCCCGAACCTCAAGCTGAAGGCGTCGTCGGCGCTGCTCCGGAGCCTCAAGATCGGTGCCGGCGACCGGCGCTGGATCAATGCCCTCCGGGGCAAGGACCTCCACAACGGGGCATTGGTCGCGATCGACTACCGGACCGGCGACGTCCTCGCCTATGCCGGCAGCGCGGGCTACTACCGGGACAGGCTCGCCAGCCGCAAGTTCGAGCCGAAGTACGACGCCGCCGGCGACGGCGCCCGCCAGCCCGGGTCTGCCTTCAAGCCGATCGTCTACGCGAGCGCCTTCGATACCCGCAAGCTGACACCGGGCAGCCTCCTCCTCGACGTGACGACCGCGTTCGCCCGGAGCTGGACGCCGCGTGACGCCGATCAGCTCGAACGCGGCCCCGTCCTCGTCCGGAAGGCCCTCCAGTACTCGCTGAACGTGCCCGCGATCCGGGCCCTCGCTCGGGTCGGGAACGCAGCGGTCGCGACCCGGGCAGCGAAGTTCGGAATCCGCTTCACCGGCGGCACGAAAGGGTTCATGCAGTCCGGCCTGGCCGGCGCCATCGGCACGGTCGAGGTCCGCCCGATCGATCTCACTTCGGCCTTCGGGACCCTCGCGAACGGCGGCGTCCACGTCCCGACCCGGATGATTCTCGAGGTCCGCGACGCGTCGGGCAAGGTGGTCTACAAGGCGCCCAAGCCGAAGGCCGTCCAGGCCGTGAGCCGCCCGGCCGCGTTCCTCATGACCGACATCCTCCAGGGCAACACCGAGCCGCGCCAGAACCCGATCTGGTCGGCGGCCCTCGAGCTCCGCAACGGACCTCACGGCGAGCACCGCCCGGCGGCGGTCAAGACGGGCACGGCCAACGACGCCCGCGACCTCGCGACATACGGATTTCTCGCCGCGCCGAAGGACCCGAAGGCGCCGGCGATCGCGGTCGGGATCTGGATGGGCAACAGCGATCACTCCAACCCGAGATCTGCCAAGCCCGCAACCTCGCTGACCGCGGCCGCGCCGCTGTGGCGGGCGTTCGTCCGGGATCTGACGGCGCGCCAGCCGATCGCCCGGTTCCGGCCGCCGAAGGGCGTCGTCCAGGCCCGGATCGACGCCTGGACCGGCGGCGCCCCCGGGCCCTGGACGCGCGACACCGTGACCGAGTGGTTCATCAGCGGCACCCAGCCGGGCGGAGCCCGCCAGGTTGACCAGCCCGGGCTGCTCTACACCCGGTCGTGCGGTGGCTGGCGGGTCGACCCGGTCAAGGCCGAGCTCGGTCCGCGGACGTGGGACGCCGATGTTGCCAACTGGCTGAGCCGAGCCCGGCGCGGGGTCGGGACCGTCGGGCCGTACGACTCACGGACGGCGTACTTCTGGGAGCGGTCCGGTTGGGGTGGGCCCCTCTTCGGGACGTGCGCGCCCAAGCCCAGGCCACCCGCGCCGCCGAAGCACGACCCGCCGGGCCACGCTGGTGGTGGCGGTGGCGGCGGTGGTCCGAAGCCGTCCCCGACGCCCGCCCCGCTCCCGACGCCCAAGCCGTGACGAACGTCGCACCGGATGGGATCGGGCCGTCGATCGCCCGTGGCGCCGGGCTCGCCATCGGCGTCGGCCTGGTCGTCGGGATCTCGCTCATCGCGATCGCGGCGATCAACGTCCTCGTCCTGGTGTTCGTGGCCGTCATCCTCGCCTCGGGCCTCCAGCCGTTCGTCGCCTGGATCCGGGGGCATCTGCGGATCGGGCGGGGCCCGACCATCCTGCTCGTTTACGGCGCGTTCCTGGCGGCGGTCGTCGGGATGGCGTTCGTGGTCCTGCCCGTAGCGTTCAATCAGTTCGGCCGAACGGTGGCGTCGCTTCCCCCATTTTTCGAGCGCGCCCGGGCCTGGGCCGAGACCGTCCGTCCGGCCGCCCTCGCCCAGAGCCTGACTGCGCTGATCGACACCGCGGCCACAACCCTCCATCCGCCCGACACGACCCCTGCCCCCGGCCAGGTCGTGAGGATCGGCCTGACCGTCGCGGAAGCGCTGACCTCGGTGCTGACGTTGCTGACCGTCGTGTACTTCTGGCTGACCGAGCACGCGCGGCTGCAGCGGTACGCCCTCGCCTTTGTCGCCGAGGAACGTCGCACCCGCGCTCGCAACCTGTGGAACGCGGCCGAGACGCGGCTCGGGATGTGGGTCCGCGCCCAGCTGATCCTGATGGCGACGATCGGCATCGGGACGGGCATCGCCTATACCGTGCTCGGCGTCCCGGGCGCGCTCCTGCTTGGCCTGATCGCGGCCCTGGCCGAGGCGATCCCCCTCGTGGGACCGCTCCTCGGCGCGATACCCGCGGTGCTCGTCGCTGCAACCATCTCGCCGCAGCTGGCGCTGGAGGTGGCCGGGGTGTACCTCGTCCTCCAGCTGATCGAGGGAAACGTTCTCGTCCCGATTGTCATGCGCAACACGATCGGCATCTCGCCGTTCCTCGTGATCCTGAGCGTCCTGATCGGCGGTGCCGCCGGCGGCTTCCTCGGAGCCCTGCTGGCCGTCCCGGTCGCGGCGACCGTCGAGACGCTCATCGAGGGACTCCAGGACCGCGACGTGCCGGTCGCCCAGGACCCGAGCACCATCGACTCGACCGAAGACGCACCCGCCGTCGACGAGTCGAATCCACCCGACGCTCCCGATCGTGGCATCGTTCCGGCTGGTCGGGGCGACTGACCGGCGGACGGTCGCGTTCCGCACGCGTCATGCGGATGTCAGCCGGAGCCGCGATCTGCAATGCGCCTGCAATGGTTCCGAGCGTCGCCGCCGTCGCAGTGCGACTGGGTGGCTGCGGTACTGGAACCGAAGGGCGTGTGCGGGGACGCGCGCCCCCGATTGGGGGTTTCGCGCGTGCAATCGAGGGGATCGGTGCGCCAGGACGCGGTCGAGACGACGACGGAGATGCGGCTCGCGGACGACCGCGCATCGTCTCCTGGGATCGGCGTTCCGCGTGATCCTCACGAGTTCCCGAGCGCTTCGCCTCCGAACGGGACGGTCGCGTCGGCGCCGATCGGGCTGGACGCGATCCCGGACGACCTCCGGACGATCCTCGAGGGGATCGCGGCCGGCGTGACGGTCCAGGAGGAGCGGGGACGGCTGTTGTTCGTCAACGACGACGCGGCGCGCATGGCGGGCTTCTTGTCCCCGGCCGAGATGCTGGCGGCGACCCCGGGCGAGATCGTCGAGCGGTTCGAGCTCATCGGCGAGGACGGCGTGCCCTTCGATCAGACCCGATTGCCGGGACGACGGGTCCTCGCCGGAGAGGATCCGGACTCGGTCCTCGTCGGGTTTCGACCCCGCAACGAGCCGCACGAACGATGGTCGCTTCTCCAGGCTCGGGCAGCGACGCTCGGCGACGGACGTCGCGTGGCGATCAACACGTTCCACGACGTCACGTCCCGGGTCGAGACCGAGCGCCAGATCCGCGCGAGCGAGCGTCAGACCCTCGAGCTCGCCGAGGATCGCCGGCGCGCCGGCGAGATCGCCCGGATCCTCGCCGACGCCGCGCTCCGGCTCGAGGAGGCGCGCCACGTCAATGCGGTCGCGCAGGCGGCCGTCGACGCCATGATCCCCGCCGTCGCGGACTGGTCCGTCGTCGACCTGCTCCGACCGGACGGAGCACTTCGGCGGGTCGCCCGGGCCGCGCTCGACCACGATCTCCAGGCCCGTCTCGAGCCGCTTTGGGTCCACGCGTCGGCGCCGGATCGGGAATCACCCAGCCGTCACGTCCTGACGTCGGGCGACCCGCTGGTCGTCCTCGACATGGAGCGGTCCTCGGCCGCCGAGCCGGTCGTCGATCGTGAGGACCACCGGATCGTCGACGCGATCGGGATTCGGAGCTTCATCATCCAGCCGATCGTCGCCCGTGGCAGTGTGGTCGGATCGATCGCGTTCGTCACCGTCCGCGAACGGACCTTCGACAGCGCCGGGGTCGCGGCGACGGCCGAGATCGCGAATCGGGTCGGGCTCGCGATCGCGAACGTCGAGTCGTACCAGGCCGAGCAGCGCGCGCGGCGCGCCGCCGAACAGCTGGCCGACCGGATGGAGCGGCTCCAGGCGGTCACCCGCACCCTCGCCGACGCGACCGAGGTGGAGGACGTCGCCGCCATCGTTGCGGACGAGGCCCGCCGCGCGCTCGATGCGGACTCGGTCGTCCTCGGATTGCTCGACGACGCGACGGCCAGCTTGAACCTGCTCGTGCGCGATGGCCCCGTCGCGACAACCGGAGACGACGTTCGCTCGATGCCGGTCGCCGCGGCGGATCCGCTGGCGACCGCTGTCCGCGAGAACCGTCCGGTCTGGGTCGAAGGCGATGTCGCCGTCGACCGCGAAGCCCGTGTGTCCGCATGCGCCCTTCCGCTCGTCGCCGACCAGAAGCCGCTCGGCGGGATCGTGCTCGGCTTCCGCGGGCGCCGCACGTTCGCTCCCGAGGACCAGCGCCTGGTCCGTGCCTACGCGGACCTCGCCGCCGGCGCCATCGTTCGGCTACGCCTCGGAGGCGTCCGCCAGCACCTGCTCGCAGCCAACGAACTCGAGCGGTCCCGGCTCGAATCCGTTCTCCGCCAGATGCCGATCGGAGTCATGCTCGCGACGGCGCCCGAGGGCAGGTTCGTGTACGCGAATGAGGCCGCCCGGCGCCTGTGGCCGACGCCGCTCGATGTCGGTGGCACGTCGGCCGGCGACGCGAATCGCGGATTCCGACCGGACGGAACCGAGTTGAAGCCCGAAGACTGGCCGCTCCGCCGGGCCATGGCCGGCGAGACGGTCGAGAACGAGATCGTCGAGGTGGTCGGCGCAGGCGGGACGCGCCGGACGTTCGGCCTGAGCGCGGCCCCGATCCCTGGTCCGACCGGCAGCATCGAGTCGGCCGTCCTGACCTACACCGACGTCACCGACCGGATCCGGGCGCAGGAGCGCGAGGGCTTCCTGGCCCGGGCGTCAGAGGTGCTCGCCTCGTCGCTCGACTACGAGAAGACCGTCCAGGCCGTAGCGGACCTTGCCGTGCCCGCGTTCGCCGACTGGTGCGTGGTCCAGCTTGCGAGCGAGGAGGGCGCTCCACGCCGCATCGCGGTCGCCCACCGCGATCCCGACAAGGTCGCTCTCGCGATCCGGGTCCAGGAGGAGTATCCGCCCGATCCCGAGGCCTCGATCGGGGCGGCGGCCGTCCTGCGCACCGGCCGTTCGGAGTTCGTCGCCGACATTTCGCCAGAGATCATCGATGCCGCAGCCCGCGATGAGCATCACCGCGAGATGCTGCAGATGCTCCAGCTCCGGTCGTACGTCGCGGTGCCGCTGATCGCGGCCGGGCGGATCCTCGGCGTCCTGACCCTCGTGGGGAGCGAGTCGGGGCGGCACTTCGAGCCCGGCGACGTCGCCTTCGCGGAGGCGCTGGCGGCGCGCGCGGCGGCGGCGATCGACAACGCCCGCCTGTTCCGCGAGGGCGTCAGGTTCAAGCGCCTCCTCGACGCCACGGGCGACGCGATCCTGATGCTCGACCCACTCGACGGCCAGATCGCCTACGCCAACCGCGGGGCCGCCGAGCAGCTCGAGCGGTCCGTCGAGGACCTCATCGGATCGTCGATGGCCGACCATCTCGCCCCGTCGGGCGTGGCAATTCTCGATGTGGCGATGTTGGCTATGGCGAAGGCCACGACCGACTCCCAGACGCTGACGCTCGATCTCCTCCGGCCGGGCGGCTCGACGCTTCCAGTCGAGGTCCGGCTCGAGTACGTCGCCACCGACGGCGCGCCGCCGCGCATCCTCGCGATCGCCCGCGACATCCGCGACCGGATCCTCGCCCAGGAGAGGCTCCGCCGGCTGGCGGCCGCCGAGCATTCCCGCGCCGCCGAGCTCAAGGCGGTGATCCAGGCGATGGGCGACGGAATTGCGGTTTGCGACCGGGACGGCCGGATCATCCTCGCAAACCCGGCGGCCGAGGACACCTTTCCCGATGTCGAGGAAACGACGTACGCGGAGATCCTGGCCCAGCTCGACGATCCCGACGATCTCGCCCCGGGGCTCGGGGTCCGCGGCGGGCCGGTCGAGCTCCGGGTCTCCGAGGGCGACGAGCGCTGGATCGAGGTCAGCACCTGGCCGGTTGGGGCAGGGCGCGACCGGCCGACGACCCACGACGACGAGACGATCGTCCTCCTTCGCGACGTCACCGAGCAGCGCCAGCGCCAGGCCGTGCGGGACACGTTCATCGGCGTCCTGTCGCATGAGCTCCGGACGCCGGTCACGACGATCTACGCCGGCGCCAAGGTCCTCGCCCGGCCCGGTGAGCTGTCCGACAGCACCCGCGAGGAGATCTTCGCTGACATCGTCATCGAATCTGAGCGGCTCCACCGACTCGTCGAGGACGTGGTCGCGATGACCCGCTTCGGGGACGAGGGCGGCGACGTCGGCGCCGAGCCCGTTCTCCTCCAGCGGCTCCTGCCGGGCGTGGTCAAGTCCGAGGACGGCCGCTGGCCGGACGTCACCTTCGACGCCGTGCTCTCGCCCGGCCTGCCGACCGTGATCGCCGATCCGACCTATGTCGAGCAGGTCGTCCGAAACCTGCTCTCGAACGCCGCCAAGTACGGCGGGCCCGGCGCCATGGTCACCGTCACGGTCGAGGCGGTGGGCGACGAGGTTCTCGTGCGGATCCTCGACGCTGGACCGGGCTTCCCGACCGACGAGAGCGAGCGACTCTTCGAGCTCTTCTTCCGATCGGCGGGGACGGCGCGGGCGGCGGCGGGCGCGGGCATCGGGCTGTTCGTCTGTGCCCGTCTGATCCGGGCCATGGGTGGCCGGATCTGGGCGCTCAACCGGCCGACCGGCGGGGCCGAGTTCGGATTCGCCCTGCGGATCATGAGCGAGGACGGCTGAGTCCGCCTGCCGGCTAGGTCAGATCCAGCGGCGCAACCGGGCGACGCCCAGGATCCCTCCGGCGAACAGGACCATCGCCAGCAGGACGAGGAAGAAGTTGTTCTCATTCTCGAAGAACGGCAATTTGAAGTTCATGCCCATGACTCCGGCCAGCACGATTCCCGGCAGGGCGATCGCCGAGACCAGGGTCAGGACCTTCATCACGTCGTTCGTCCGCTGCGACGCCCGTCCGAGGTAGAGGTCGAACGAGCCGAGGAGCAGGTCCCTGGCGTTCTCGACCCCGTCGATCGCCCGCTCCAGCCGCTGGACGATCCCGGGCCACACCTCGCCGAGGTCCTCGCGCAACGCGAAATCGGGACGCTCCAGCGGGAGCAGGGCCTCGCGGTTCGGAGCGAGTGCCCGACGCAACCGGGCGATCCGCCGGCGGAGCGCCAGGACCGTGTCCAGGAACGAGTCGGCGTCACGCGACAGGACCGCCATCTCGTCGAGCGCGTCGATGTCCCGCTCGATCCGCTCGATCTGGCGGAAGTACGCGGTGATCACCGAATCGATCAAGCCAGCCGTGAACTCGGCAGCATCGAGCTTGCCGACCAGTTGCTCCTGCCCGATCTCGGACCGGAACCCGTCGAGCGCCACGAGCGGATCGTCGTGGACCGTGATCACGTGGTTCGCGCCGACCACGATGTCGAGCTCGCGCCGGCGCGCCTCGTCGTCCTCGGGATCGACGGCGCCGAGCGTCAGGACGACCCGCTCGGGAAGCCGCAGGATGCGCGCCCGGCGATCCACCCGCGAGAGGCGCTGGAGGGCCTCCCGCTCCAACCC
>JACDAH010000528.1 GCA_013695505.1 Chloroflexota bacterium
CTACATCGGCGCTGTCCAGGAGGCGATGGCCGCCCGCAAGGGACGTCTCGAGCAGATGACGACCGACACCGACGGCCGAGTCCGCCTGGAATTCGTGCTCCCGGTCCGCGGCCTGATCGGCTACCGCGGCCAGCACTTGACCGACACCCGCGGCACGGCGCTGCTCCACCAGATCGGCGAGGGCTACGGGCCGTGGGCCGGCGAGGACACCCATCGCACCAACGGGGTGCTCGTCGCGGATCGGACCGGGACGTCGAACGCGTTCGGGCTGTTCAACCTGGAGGAGCGCGGCGAGCTGTTCATCGGCGCCGGCGTCGAGGTCTACGAGGGGATGATCATCGGGGAGTGCTCGCGCTCGGGCGACATGAATGTCAATGCGACCAAGGCCAAGCAGCTCACCAACATCCGGACCCACTCCCACGACGAGTCGCTGCGCCTGACGCCGGCCCGGCCGCTCACGCTCGAATCGGCGATCGAGTTCATCGCCGGCGACGAGCTCGTCGAGGTGACGCCGCTGTCGATCCGACTTCGCAAGCGGTCGCTGTCGGAGCATGACCGGCGCCGCGCTCGTGGGCAGGCCGAGGATCTGCGACGGGCATCCGAGCGCGAGGCCTCCGCCCCCGACTGAAAGCCAGCCGACCCGCCTCGCTCAGTGCGAACGGGTGCGGATCGTGACCGGAGTCACGGGGGCGGTCTCGACCTCGTAGGACCCGCTCCGCGGATGGCTCGTCGGTGGCCCGTGAGGCGGGCGCGGGTCATCGTCGGTGCCCGCGGCCTCGACGACCTCGAGCGATCGAGGTCCGCTACGCCAGGCCCACGGCTCGTCGCTCTCCTGGACGCCGTGCGGCCAGCCGAGCGCATGATCGGGCGGTACGAACAGCGTCGCGATCCCGTCGCCGGCCCGGCCGGACGTGAACAGAAGGAACCTGCCGACGCCGACACCGACGAGGAGCACGGCTAGGGTGATGGCGACGCGTGATGCATCCATGGCTGCCTCCGGGCTCCAGCCATTGTCCTCCCGCGGTGCAACAGCCCCGACGCGGCCGTCAGGCGCCGGCGATGCGTTGCTTGAGCTCGCTGAACAGGCGCTCGGCGTGGCGCCGCTCGTCGCTGGCGAGCTCGCGCCAGAGCTCGGCGTTGCCGTCCTCGGCATAGACCTGGTACGTGTCGATCGCCTCGAGCTTCGAGGCGAGGGCCATCAGGACGTCGTAGGTCGCATCGTCGACGGGCGACTCGATCCACTCGCCGTCGGACACGTCGGTGTCGTCCACGACCGGGATGGACATGGTCTCGGGCGGGGCCGTCTCGGGGGTCGGCATGGAAACTCCTTCAGCATGAGCCACGAGCGTGCGGTATCCGACCTTGCCGCGACCCGGGCAATGGCGGTCGGCGGCTAACGGCCGGGTGTCAGTCCCGGGTCCCGGCGGCTCGGAGGCTCGCGGTGCCGCGGGACGGCCGTCCGCCTGCCAGCGTGCGAGCGCGGCGTACAATCGGCGGCCAATGGCGATCTACCTCGACCACGCCGCGACGACCCCGCTCCGCCGCGAGGTTCTCGACGCGATGCTCCCGTACCTGACCGAGAACTTCGGCAACCCGAGCTCCGGTCACGGTTTCGGCCGGAAGGCGCGAGCCGGCCTCGACGGGGCCCACGAGATGGTCGCGAGCCGGATCGGCGCCGAGGCCCGCGAGATCGTCTTCACCTCGGGCGGGACCGAAGCCCTGAACCTCGGCCTCAAGGGCGCGGCCTGGGCGGGCAAGGCGCGCGGGCACCGGATCGTGACCTCGGCCGTCGAGCACCACGCCGTCGGCCACACCCTGCGCTACCTCGAGAAGTTCGGGTTCGAGGTGGTCGAGCTCACGGTCGATCGCTACGGCCGGGTCGATCCCGACGACGTCGAGGCGGCGATCACCGACAAGACGATCCTCGTCTCGGTCATGTACGCGAACAACGAGGTCGGGACGATCCAGCCGATCGCCGAGATCGCTCGGCGCGTCCACAATCACCGGGGCGTGCTGTTTGCCGTCGATGCGATCCAGGCCGGACCCCACGTCGATCTCGACGTCGAGGATCTCGGCGTCGACCTCATGACCCTAAGCGCCCACAAGTTCGAGGGTCCGAAGGGCGTCGGGGCGCTCTACCTCCGGCACGGCACCCACATCGTCGTCCAGCAGCAGGGTGGCGCCCAGGAGCGCCACCGCCGCGGCGGCACCGAGAACGTCGCCGGGGCGGTCGGGATGGCGACCGCGTTCGAGCTGGCCTGCGCCGAGCGTCCGGAGACGACCCGCCGTCTGCGGCGTCAGCGCGAGCGCCTCCAGAAGGCCGTCCTCGCGGTCGACGGCACGGAGCTCACGGGCCATCCGAAGGAGCGCCTCGCCAACCATCTCTCGCTGATCGCTCGCGACACCGATGGCAATGCGCTGACCATGTCGCTCGACCTCGAAGGGATCGCGGCTTCCGTCGGCTCGGCCTGTACGACCGGCTCGACCGAGGTCTCGCACGTGCTGACGGCGATGGGCTATCCCGACGAGGAGGCGCGTGGCGCGCTCCGCCTGTCGCTCGGCCGGACGACGACCGATGCCGAGATCGAGGCGGCATCCGCGACCGTGCCGCGCGTCGTCGCGATGATGCGGACCGGCCAGGTGGCGGTCGCGGCCGATCCGCTCGGCCAGGGCGTCGCGTGAGCCGCCGGAACTCGGCGGCGTGATCGATCGCATCTGCCGTCGCATCGCGCTCCCGGACGGCGCGCCGTGAGCCGCATCCTCGTCGCGATGTCCGGAGGAGTGGACTCGTCGGTCGCGGCGGCGCTCCTCGCCGGGCAGGGTCACGACGTCGTCGGGGGCTGGATGCGCCTCCACGATGCCGCCGACAGCTATTCGGAGTTCAAGAAGAGCTGCTGCTCGCTCGACGCTGCCGATGATGCCCGGCAGGTCGCCGCCCAGCTCGGAATCCCCTTCTACGTGATGAATCTCGAGCGCGAGTTCGACGCCGGCGTCCTCCAGCCGTTCCTCGCGGCCTACCTCGACGGTCGGACGCCGAGCCCGTGCGTCGATTGCAACACGTATGTGAAGTTCGGGGCGCTCCTTGGTCGGGCGCGTCATCTGTACGACTGCGAGGCCGTCGCAACGGGCCACTACGCCCGGCGCGACACCGGATCAGACGGCGCCACCCGCCTCCTTCGGGCACGGGACGAGGACAAGGACCAGACCTATTTCCTGTACGGGCTCCGCCAGGACCAGCTGGAGCACGCGCGGTTCCCGCTCGGCGACCTGACCAAGCCCGAGGTCCGCGCGGTCGCCCGCTCGCTCGGTCTCGCGACCGCCGACAAGCCCGAGAGCCAGGAGATCTGCTTCGTCCCCGGCGGCGACTACCGCGACGCCCTCCGCGAGCGCGCGGGCTGGGATCCCGAGCCCGGCCCGATCCTCGACGCGGACGGGACGAGAGTGGGGAAGCACCCGGGGTCGGCGGGCTTCACCGTCGGCCAGCGCCGCGGGATCGGCATCGCCGCCGACGCGCCGCGCTACGTCAGCCGGATCGATCCGCGCTCGAACACGATCCAGCTCGGCCGGCGCGAGGACCTCGAGACCCGGATCGTGCCCCTGAGCGGCGTGAGCTTCGTGGCCGGGATCGCCCCGACGACCGACCCGGCCGGTTTCCGCGCCGAGGTCAGGATCCGTCACCGCGCCACCCCGATCGCGGCCACCGTGCGGCCGGCCCAGGAAGGCCAGCCCGCCCGCGGCGGGAGCTGGATCGTGAAGACGGATGCGCCCGTGTGGGCAGCGGCGCCCGGCCAGGCCTGCGTCCTGTACGCGGG
>JACDAH010000539.1 GCA_013695505.1 Chloroflexota bacterium
CCTCACACCCCCGCGATGGTCGACCCCGCCGACGCCATCGTCTCGATGCAGGGCGTCTCGCGCAGGTTCGAGGACCGCCTGGTCCTGGCCGGCGTCGACCTGGCCGTCCCGAGGGGCACCATCCTCGGCATCATCGGGCCGTCGGGGGCCGGCAAGACGACGACCATCCGGATGCTCACCGGAGCGCTCGCGCCGACCGAGGGCAAGGTCTCGGTGATGGGTCGCGAGCCGAAGCGGTTCCGCCGCTCGGATCGCGAGCGGATCGGCTACATGCCCCAGTCCTTCGCGCTCTACGAGGACCTCACAGCGGGCGAGAACATCGACTTCGTCGCGAGCCTGTTCGGGATGCTCTGGCTCCGCCGCCGTCGGCGCGTCCGCGAGGTCCTGAAACTCGTCGACCTGTGGGATGCCCGGGGCCGTCAGGCCGGCCGGCTGTCGGGCGGCATGCAGCGCCGCCTCGAGCTTGCCTGCGCCCTCGTCCACGAGCCCGAGCTGATCATTCTCGACGAGCCGACCGCAGGGATCGATCCCCTCCTCCGAGGCTCGATCTGGGAGGAGCTCCACCGCCTCCGCGACGAGGGGCGAACCCTCCTGGTGACGACCCAGCACGTCAGCGAGGCCGACGAATGCGACGCGGTCGCGATGATCGTGGGCGGCCGCATCATCGCTCTCGCCGCGCCAGACGAGCTCCGTCGTCTGGCCACGAACGGTGACCTCCTCGACATCGAGACGACGACCATGTTCGACGGATCCGACCTGCTCGGCGCGCCGGGCGTCCGGGGTGTCACCCAGGACGGACCGCGCCACTTCCGGGTCATCGTCGACGACGCCGGGAGCTCGCTGCCCGACGTGGTGGAGACGATCAGGTCCGCCGGCAACGAGGTCAAGTCCGCCCGCGAGCATCGGCTGTCGTTCGACGAGATCTTCGCGATCCTCGTCGCCAAGAACGACGAGCTGACGGCGGAGGCGAGCTCGTCCGGCGCGCCCGAGGCCGCGGCGTGACGATCTTCAAGACCCCGACCCGCATCCTCGCGATCGTCGGCAAGGAGCTCGTGTCGATCGTGCGCCGGCCGGGCGCGCTGCTCAGCCTCGTTCTCGGCCCGTTCCTGATCATGGCCCTGTTCGGGCTGGGCTACAGCGGCTTCCGGCGGCCGCTCGACACGATCGTCGTGATTCAGCCTCAGACCGGCCTCCCGACCGAGACGAAGCCCTATGAGGACGTGGCGGGCGAGGGCCTGAGGATCGTGGCCGTGACCGCCGACGAAGCCGGGGCGATGGACCAGCTCCGGCGCCAGGTCGTCGACGTCGTCCTCGTCGCGCCGACCGACGTCCAGGCAAACTTCGAGGGCGGCCGGCGCTCCCAGATCGCGGTCCGGGTCAACCTGACCGATCCGGTTCAGCGGAGCTATGCCATCTTCCTCGCCCGCGGCCTCGAGGCTGCCGTCAACCGCCAGGTCATCACTGAGGCGGTCCGGGAGACGGAGGGCTACGCGATCAAGGTCGGTGCCGGCAAGCTGACGCAGATCCGGCCCGACGTCGTCGCCGCACCGACCGAGGCGTCGGTCGAGAACGTCGCCCCATCGGCACCGACGGTCGTCCAGTATTTCGCCCCGGCGGTGCTGGCTCTCATCCTCCAGCACCTGGCGTTGACGCTGATCGCCCTGTCGGTCGTGCGGGAGCGGAACAGTGGCCTGTTCGAGCTGTTCCGGATCTCGCCCATCAGCACCGCCGAGCTCATCACCGGCAAGCTCATCGCGTACGGCATCTTCGCCGGGATCGTCGCCGTAGCCACGATCGCTCTGCTGAGCGTCGGATTCGGGGTGCCGATGCTCGCCGAGCCGGGCTGGATCGCCCTGGTCGCCGTCCTGCTCGTCGCCTCTTCGCTCGGGCTCGGGCTGGTCATTGCCGCGGTATCGGATTCCGAGCCGCAGGTCGTCCAGCTGTCGCTTCTCGTCCTGCTCGCGTCGGTCTTCTTCTCCGGCTTCGTCCTCTCCATCAGCGAGTTCAGCGAGCCGGTCCGCTCGATGATCTATGCCCTGCCGGTCGCCAACGGGATCCGCCTGTTCAGCGACTTCATGTTCCGCGGCGGCACGGTCGTCGTATGGCAGCTCTGGTTGCTGGCCGGGCTCGCAGCGGCATACATCTCGGGGGCGTGGCTGTTGCTCCGCCGGGTGATGGCGCGAGCCTGAACCGATCGAAATCAGCCCCGGCCGGGGGGGCCAGTCAGGCGCGCCTCGCCGGCTCGGCCGGTCAGGCCTGCCTCGGCCCGCCGTGCCCGGCCATCGCTACGACGTTGCCGTCCGGACCGTTTCCGGACGACTCCCTGGTGTCACCAACGAGGCCGAGCATCCGGGCATACAGCGCCTCGTAGCCGTCTGCCATCCGCGTCGCCGAGAAGCGATCGAGGACCGACGATCGAATCGCCTCGCGATCGAGCTCGTCCACGCGCTCCGCAAGGAACGCGATCTCGGTGACGTCGTCGCCGAAGAACCCATCAATCCCTTCGCGGATGATCTCGTCGAGTCCGCCAACGCGGCGGGCAAGGACGGGCGCGCCGCAGGCCATGGCCTCGATCGCGACCAGACCGAATGGTTCCGGCCACGACCCGGGCATCAGGACGGCGTGGCTCTCGGCGAACAGGGCGTCGCGGTCTGGACCCGCCAGCTCGCCGAGGAATTCGACGTCCGTGCCGGCAGCCTCGAGAGCCGGCTGGAAGACCTCGTCATTGAACTCCTGCTCCCGGGGAGTCGGGCCGATCTTGGCCGCGATCTTGAGCGGCCGCCCCGCGAGCTTCGCGATCTCGATCGCCTCGACGATGCCCTTCTCGGGGGTGACCCGCCCGACGAACACCAGGGCATCGGTCCGCCGGCGCTCGAATGGCGAGGCGTGCAGGTCCAAGCCGTTATGGATGATCGTCCAGGGCACGTCGGGATGGGCGGATGCCTGGGATTGGCTGATCGCGACCATGCCTTCGGGCCGATCGGCGAACGCGTCGCGTGACCACGGCAAGTCGAGCCGGCCGTGGAACGTCGCGACAACCGGCCGTTGCGACGCCCGCCTGAACACGACCGAGTACCACTCCAGATGGCTGTGGATGATGTCGAAGTCAGCCTCGCGGTCGAGGACCTGGAGCATCGTCGTGAGCATGTAGCCGCCGATGTCGCCGCCGTGGCCCTGCGGCCGGAGCGCGAGCGGAACGGTCGGCACGAGATGCCCGGGAAGCTCCGAGTCGCCGGAGGCGAACGTCGTGATCTCGTGACCGCGCCGGCTGAGCTCGGTCACGAGCTCGAAGACGACGCGCTCGGTGCCGCCATAGCCCTGCGGCGGGACGCACTCGCTGGGTGGGGCGGCCTGGGCGATTCGCAGGGGTCGAATGG
>JACDAH010000006.1 GCA_013695505.1 Chloroflexota bacterium
TCTCCAGCGTGCCCTGGAGGCTCGAGGGGTCATACGTCGGCTGGCCGCCGACCGGCACGATGATCGACTCGAGCGAGCGGAAGCGGAACGCGGCGGCGAGCTCGGCGATGGAGTCGGGGGTCGGCGGGTCGGCGAGGATCGTCGGGGCGAGGACCGACAGGTCGAAGCGGGCCTCGTCCCGGGCCTCGTCGAGCGCCTGCTGATGGAGGCGGGCGTCGACGAACGCGTAGGCGCCCACGCCGAGGACGAGCGCGGTCAGGACGACGAGGAACACGATCGTCGCGGTCAGCCGGGCGCGGACGCCGCTCAGCATCGACACGGGGCCGTGTGGCCGCTCAGCATCGACGCGGCGCCGTGGGGGCCGCTCAGCGCATCGCCTTGTAGCCGGCGCCGCGAACGGTCTGGATGAGCTCGGGCGTCGCGGGATCGGTCTCGATCTTGGCCCGGAGTCGTTGGATCGCGACGTCGACGAGCCGCGAATCCCCGAGGTAGTCGTAGCCCCACACACGATCGAGCAGGACGTCCCGCGACAGCACCTGGCCCGCATGGCGGAGGAGCTCGAGGAGCAGGTCGAACTCGGTCCGGGTCAGCGGGATGTCGCGGCCCTCGCGGCGGACCGTCCGGCCGGCGACGTCGACCTCGATCGGGCCGAGACGGAGGGCCGTGGCCCCGTCCCCGGTCGTGCCGGCTCGGCGGAGGGCGGCCCGAAGCCGGGCGATGAGCTCGGGCACCTCGAAGGGCTTGCGGACGTAGTCGTCGGCACCGGCCTCGAGCCCGACGACGACATCCATCGTGTCGGCGCGTGCCGTGAGCATCACGACGGGCACGGTCGAGGTTCGCCGGATCTGGCGGCAGACCTCGTAGCCGTCGAGCCGCGGCAGCATGACGTCCAGCAGGACGAGGTCGAATGCCTCGGCCCGAAATCGCTCGATCCCGTCGACGCCGTCGGCCGCCGTGATCACGCTGAAGCCAGCCGCCCCGAGGCCGATGGCGGTCACCTCGCGGATCGACGGGTCATCCTCGACAAGCAGGATCCGGGCATCCACGGGCGTCCGTCCCGCCTCCACGGCTGGCGATCAGGTGATCGACCTGCGTCGAGCATAGCGCCAGGCCGGGCCGCGGCGACGCGATTCGGCGGCCGGCGAGAGTCACCGTTCTGTCGCAACCCGCCCTTTCTGGCCACCGCCTGGGTCCCTGGGGACGGCGTCTGCCGATTTGCGGGCCGGTCATCAGACGCAGGCTCGGGCCAGGTTCGGCGGAGCGAAACTACCGACCGCCCAATGCCCTTCGTAGTGCTTTCGCAAAACCTTCGAGGGCGCCTGGCTCAACCACGACTCTGGCCGTGGTCATCCAAGGCGATCATGTCGGATCGGGAAAGCCCATCGTGACCACGACCACCACTTCACCCTTTCCGTCGTGATGACACTTCTGCCGAAAGTCGCGCTCGGTGTTGAACCATTCCCGAGCCCGTCCCAACCGCGCCATTATGCCGCGAGCGAATCGAAGAAGTCGAACAGACTGCCGCCAAAGGCATCCAGATCAACGGGCAGTGACGCGTGCAGCGTGGACACGTCCAACGTCACGATGGGGTCACCTCGAGACCCAGGCTCGGCTAGGTGAAATGTCAGGACCGCATCGCCTTGGCCGAGCCGAACGCCTTCAAGGTCATCCACCTGCGGACGGTACTCGATGCGGAACGCTGGCGGGCCAAACAGGCAACATGACCCCGCTGTCGCAGAGTGTCCGTCAATGTCACCCGATGGGGCCCGTCGACTTCGCCCAGTGTTGCTCGAAGTGGGCCGGTGGCAGGCAAAACCCGTACCGTTGTCCGCAGCCATGGAGAGCACGTGCGGTTCCTGACCATCGCGGCCGTCGCCGCCATGTTCGTCATGGGGTGCGGCGCCCGCGCCGAGGCGCCGCCGAGACCGAACCGGAGCCTGACGCCGGAGGTCGTGGGTGTTGCGACGCAGTTCACGTGGGGACCGTGTGCCTCGATCCTCGTGACGCTCGAGTCCGGGCAGGTCATCACGGTCCACGACGCGAACCGCAGCGACCCGCGTTGCGCCAACCAATCGGCCCCACCTGCGACGCCGTTCCTGTTCGGCAAGGCTGAGGACGTCCGATCGACCCCCTCAAACGAAGGCGACCAGTCGCCGGAGGGTCTGGTATGGAAGCGTGGCCATGGTCCTCTGCTGTTCGTCGGCAGCGATGAAGGCAGCCTGTGGATGGCCGTGGCACGGTGGGACACATCGAGCGATTGGTGCGTCCAGTTCGAGCGGGGGGACGGGGCCTTCGTCGAAGGCAACCGCTTGCACACGACGAAGGGCGTGATCGTCCCGCTGGCGCCGGATTACGAATTGCCCGCGGGCGGCCCCGACGAGGTGTTCCCGCTCCGAGTTAGCGACGACATGTGCTTCAGTTCCGATGGCACAGTGATCCGGATTCGGCCCTTCCACGGGGCCTGACACGGGCGCGGCCAGCCCGATCCGTGGGCTCAGCCGGCCAATGGGTGATCGCAACGACGGCAGCAACTTCGCCAGGTCGCATGTCGAATGGGGCAGAGGCGCTGACGATGACCGCGTCTCCGCAGGTGAATTTGGTGACGGCATCGTCGGGCACGAGCTCAGGGTAGACGACGGCGAAATTGCAATGCGTGCTCTCGCCAGGAGGATCAGTCGCGGCGCTCCGCCCGGGCGTGGCGCTCGCCGGGGAGCGCCTCGAAGCCGCGCGTTCCGGGGCCCTGCGGTCGACCCTGGCCCTGCCCGGGAT
>JACDAH010000012.1 GCA_013695505.1 Chloroflexota bacterium
AGCCCGGGGCGACCCTCCTCATCCCGCCGCGGCGCGACGCCGCGGCCCTCTCCGCGTAGGGGCTGGCGATGCCGGACGACCGGGCGATCGACGTCGCCCTCGTGGTGAGCGGGATGGAGCTCCGCCCGGAGCTCCTCGCCCATGTCGAGCAGGCGGTCGTGGATGAGGACCTCTACCGTCCCGCGATGTTCGCGATCACCCTCGCCGACCCGAACCACGACATCGTCGGCCGGACCGGTCTTCGACCCGGCGTGGAGGTCGAGATCTCGGTCGTGGGTCCGGCCGCGGCCGACGACCGGCCGCTCCTGACCGGCGACGTCGTGACGATCGAATGCGATTACGACGAGCTCGGTGCCCGTGTCGTCGCTCGCGGCTACGCGGCCACCCACCGGCTCCACCGGGGCCGCCGGACGCGCGTCTTCCGCGATGTGACCGACAGCGACATCGTCAAGCAGGTGGCGGACGAGGCGCGCCTCACCGTGGGAAGGATCGAGTCGACGAGCGAGGTCCACGACCATGTCAGCCAGGCCAACGTCAGCGACTGGGACTTCCTTGCCGATCGGGCCCGGCGGGTCGGTCTCGATCTCACGATCGTCGACGGCGAGCTGCGGTTCGGCCAGCGGGCGACCTCGGCGGACGCGCCGCCAGAGGCGTCGCCGGACGTGAGCCGCCCGCCGACGCACCTGACGTTCGGCTACAACCTCGAGTCGTTCCACGGCCGGGTCAGCGCCGCCGCACAGGTCGGCGACGTGGAGGTCCGCGGCTGGGACGAGGACCGCAAAGCTGCCGTGGTCGCCACGTCGGGGGCCGGAACCGGCGCCGCCACCCTGGCCACGGCCAGCCCGACCGAGCTCGCCGGTTTTTTCCGCTCGCCGACGTTCGTCGAGGTGAACGCCCCGGTCCACGGGGAGCGCGAGGCCGGGGACACGGCCAAGGCGATCGCGGAGCGGATCGGCAGTGCGTTCGCCGAAGCCGAGGGCAGCGCCCACGGCAGCACCGCGCTCCGCGCCGGTGTGGCCGTCCGGGTCAGCCGGGTCAGCGACGACTTCAGCGGCGCGTACGTCCTGACCAGGGTTCGCCACGTGCTCAACCGCCGTGGCTATGTCAGCCACTTCACCGTCAGCGGCCGCCATGACCGCTCGCTCCTTGGCCTCCTCGGCGCGAACGGCAACGGGAACGGAGCCGCCCACGGCGACGGCCTTGCCGGACGCGCAGCCCCCGGCGTCGTCCGCGGCCTCGTCAGCGACAACCGGGATCCGGAGAAGCTCGGTCGGGTGAAGGTCAGGTTCCCGTGGCTGGACGAGGACTACAGCTCGACCTGGGCGCCGGTCATGCAGCTCGGCGCCGGCCCGGACAGCGGGACGTTCTTCCTGCCCGCTGTCGGCGACGAGGTCCTCGTGGGCTTCGAACACGGCCGCGTCGATCGGCCGGTCGTGATCGGCGGGTTGTTCAACAAGACGGACAAGCCGCCGGGCTACGCCGACTTTCTCGACGACGGCGCCGTGACGGGTCGCGGGATCTGGTCCCGCACGGGCCACCGGATCAGCCTCCACGACGGCAACGACGCGGCCGGGATCATCCTGCGCGCCGTCGACGGCCAGGGCGGCTCCGTGGTCAGCATCGGACTGAACGCCACGGACGAGAAGCTCGTGGTCTGGAGCGAGGGCGACATCGCGGTCGAGGCCCTCGGCGACATCACCCTCAAGGGTGCGAACGTGACCGTCCAGGCGGATCGCGATCTCGTCCTCAAGGGCGCGACGATCAAGCTCAACTAGCGAGGCCAATGACAGATGGGCGCGGACGCAGTCGTCAAGGGGACGAGGATCGAGGGTACCTGCAAGGTCCACATGGTCCCGTCCGGGTCGGGCACGGCGCCGGCCGGGCCCAGGAAGTTCTCGGCCCCGATCAAGAACGGGACGATCGCATCCGTCCTGATCGGCGGACGGGAGGCCGCGGTGATCGGGGCGTCCGGGACGACCGACCTCCCGGGGACCCACGACGGCATCGTCGACGGCCCGTTCGCATCGCCGACGGCGCGGGTCGGGCGCGTCCTCAGCGGCAGCCCGACCGTCCTGATCGGCGGTCAGATGGCCGCCACGACGGCCTCGGCCGCCACCTGCTGCGTCGAGCCGTTCGAGCGGTTCCGTGACGCTGTCGGCAGCGTCCTGATCGGATAGAAGGAGCGACATCGTGGCCCATGAGTTCGTCGGCGCCGGCTGGGCGTTCCCGCTCGCCCTCGACCCGACCGGGGCGTTCGAGCTCGTCACCGACGACCGCGAGATCGAGCAGGCGATCCGGCTCATCATCGGCACGGCCTATGGCGAGCGGCCGATGCGACCCGACTTCGGCTGTCGGATCCACGACTTCGTCTTCGCCGAGGCGAATGCGACCACCGCCGGCCGGATCGCGACCGAGGTCCGGGCGTCGCTCACCCGCTGGGAGCCGCGAATCACCGTCGACGACATCGTCGTCAGCGGCGACGACCTCGCACCGAGCGTCCTGTACGTCGACATCCGCTACCACATCCGCGATCGGAACGACCCGCGCAACCTCGTGTTCCCGTTCTACACCATTCCGGCCGAGCTTTGACGAGGAGTCGATCGACATGACGCTGGTCGCCCCGAACCTCGATGACCGCCGATTCCAGGACCTGGTCGACGACGCCAAGCGGCTCGTCCAGGCCCGGACCGACGGATGGACGGATCACAACGTCTCGGACCCGGGAGTGACGCTCATCGAGGCGTTCGCGTGGATGACCGACCAGCTCCTGTACCGGCTCAACCGGGTCCCGGATCGGAACTACATCAAGTTCCTCGAGCTGATCGGCGTGCGCCTCTATCCGCCGGCGGCGGCTCATGCGGCGGTGACGTTCTGGCTGTCCGCGCCGCAGGCGGCGACGGTGACCATCCCGGCGGGGACCGAGGTCGCGACGGTCCGGACCGGGGAGCAGCTGCCGACCGTGTTCAGCACGACGGAGGCTCGCCCGATCGTCACCTGCGCGGTCGCGAAGGTCGCCTCGATGATCGACGGCAAGACCCTCCGCGACCACAGCGACGCGCTGTTGATGAAGAGTGGAGTTTTCCCGTTCTCCGGCCCGCCGAAGCCGGACGAGGTCTTGCTCGTGGGGCTCTCGGAGGCGGTGCCCGCGTGCGTCGTGAACCTCCGCGTCACCGCCCGGATCGAGGGCGTCGGTGTGGACCCGGACGATCCCCCGCTCGCGTGGGAGGCGTGGACCGGCGACGACTGGGCCGCCTGCGAGCTCGAGCGCGACACGACCGGCGGGCTCAACCGCGATGGCGACGTCGTGCTCCATGTCCCGCGCGGCCACGCCGTCTCG
>JACDAH010000101.1 GCA_013695505.1 Chloroflexota bacterium
GCCGCGGATCGCGCATCCGGGCAGGCATCCCGACCGCGAGCTTGCCGGCCGGCACATCGCGGGTCACGACCGCGCCGGCCCCGGTCCTGGCGTCGTCGCCGATCGTGAGCGGCGCCCGGAGCATCGTGTCGACGCCGAGGAAGACACGCTTGCCGATCGTGGTCCGGTGCTTCCTGCGGCCGTCGTAGTTCGCCGTGATCGTGCCCGCCCCGACGTTCGTCTCGTCGCCCAGCTCGGCGTCGCCGAGATAGCTCATATGATGCTGCTTCACGCCGCGCCCGAGCCGGGTGTTCTTCAGCTCGGCGAAGTTGCCGACCTCGGCATCCGGCCCGACGTGCGAGCCCCGCCGGAGATGGCTCATCGGCCCGATCCGGGCGCCGTTGTCCACGACCGAGTGCTCCACGATCGAGGCCCACACGACGCAGCCGGCGCCGATCGTGCTGTCGACGATCTGCGAGCCGGCACCGATCGTGGTCCCCTCCCCGATCGTCGTAGCTCCCTTGATGATCACGTTCGGCTCGAGGGTGACGTCTTCCGCGAGCACGACCGTTGAATCGAGATACACGGTCGAGGGGTCGCGCATCGTGACCCCGGCCCGCATCCAGTCGCCGTTGATCCGGGTCCGGAGATCCCACTCGGCCTGGCCGAGCTCGGCACGGTCGTTGATCCCGAGCAGGCGCCCGTCGTCCTCGACGGTCATCGCGACGACCAGCCGGCCGTCGGTCCGGGCCAGCTCGACGAGCTCGGTGAGGTAGATCTCGCCGGTCTTGGGCGAGGCGCTGAGCGAGCCGATCCGGCCGCGCAGCCACGCCGCGTCGAACACGTACAGGCCGGAGTTGATCTCGTTGATCGCGATCTCCTCGTCGGTCGCGTCCTTGCGCTCGACGATCCGCTCCACGGTTCCGGCGTCGTCGCGGACCACCCGGCCGAGATGGGCGGGGTCGATCGCATCGACGGCGATCAGCGCGATCGCCGCCTCGTCGAGTCGGCGCTCGTCGAGCAGCTCGGCGAGCAGCGAGGCTTCCAGGAGGGGCGCGTCGCCGGTCAGGACGAGGAGCTCGTCGACGTCATCGGCAAGGGCGGCCAGGGCGGCCGCGACGGCGTCGCCAGTGCCGCGGGGCTCGGCCTGGAAGGCATAGTCGACGCTGTCGCCGAGGACGTCGCGGACCGCCGCCGTCGCGGGACTCGTGACGACGAGCGGGCGCCGGCCGCTGGCTTCGCGGGCCGCATCGACGACGTAGGCGACCATCGGCCGGCCAGCGAGCTCGTGGAGGAGCTTCGGCGTCCGCGACTTCATTCGCGTGCCGAGACCTGCCGCCATGACGACGGCAGCCACGTTCGGAGACGTGCCGGGACTTGGAGGGTTCACGAGGGGCGAGGCGAGCGGGCGAGGGTCAGGGAGGCGATCCCGACGCGGTCAGGGCCCGGCGCGTGTCGAGGTGTGGGTGTCATCGATTGGAGCCGCATGGTATGGGCGGCTCGTCGGGTCCGTCAACCGAACGGCGACGAAGGCCACGGTGTCGGCACGGGGCCGAGCCCGGATTCTGTCAAACGAATCCCAGACGGTCACAAGCCGGGGCCCATCGGCTCATCCTGACCGTGCCGAGCGTGGACAGGACATCGGTTTCTGACAGGTGCTCGCCTCGTGGGTCGGCTGACTGGAAGCCTTCGGCTAGCGACCGGGTGAAGGTCGGCTGTCGGAACTCGTCGACGCGGGCAGGCCGCGCGCGTGCTCATTTCCGCCTGATCCCGAGTTCGGCGACATGTCGGCGCGTCGTCCGAGCCTGGTGGCGGACCTGCGCGCGGTCCGACCCCGATCAGGCGCCACGCGCGACGGCGTCCGGGAGCGCGCGCCGGGCGATCGCCTCGACCTCGACGAGGCCGCCCTTCGGCAGGGCGGCGACGCCGATCGTCGAGCGGGCCGGCGGGGGCTCCGCCATGAACTTCGCGTAAACGGCGTTGACCTTCGCGAAGTCGTCGACGTCGGCCAGGAAGACCGTCGTCTTCACGACGTCGTCGAAGCCGAGACCGGCCGCGTCGAGGACCGACTGCAGGTTGCGCAGTGCGCGCTCGGCCTGGGCCTCGACGCCATCCGCGAGCTCGCCAGTCGCCGGGTCGAGCCCGAGCTGCCCCGAGCAGAAGACGAACTCGCCGCTCCGGATCGCCTGGCTGTACGGGCCGAGGGCGGCCGGAGCGCCGTTGGTCTGGATGGCCTGGCGGGTCATGGATCCCTCCTGTGGTCGGTGGGCGTGGGGTCGGTGAGCGTCGCATCCCGGATGTCGGCGCTGATCAGGAACGTCGTCGCGGCGACGAAGGGCGGATCGTCGCCGGGCGCCGCCAGGAATCCGGTGGCGACCGCCGCTCGAACCGACGCGGCCGCCTCATCGGCGTCGTCCGGCGAAGGATAGATCGCCCAGAGCGTCGGCCCGGAGCCGGACAGCCCGATCGGCCGGGCGAGGAGGCGGGCGAGAGCGCGGCGGAACGCGACAAGCCCGTCGACGACGGCTCCGGCCGCCGGCAGGAGGTCGTTCGAAGCTGCCAACACGCCGGCCCGCTCCACGAATTGGCGCGTGCTCATTCCCGACCCGAACTCGCTCGCGAAGTGCTCCGAGCTGCGCGCCGCGACACCGGGCTGACCCATCGCCCCGTCGGCCCACGCGGCGAAGACCGCATCGGTGTGCGCGGCGACCGCAGGGGTCACGAGGAGGAGGCCCGGTTCGTGCTCCGCTGGGAGCGGGCGCAGACCACGGAGCGGGCGCACG
>JACDAH010000034.1 GCA_013695505.1 Chloroflexota bacterium
GGCCCGGGCGGCGCGCGCAGGCGCAGCCGCTCCCGGGGGCGCGGCGGCGTCGGTGGCGTCGGTGGGCCGGTCGGTCGTCGTCACGATCACGGGAGGATAACGCCCGGCAGGGCTCCACAGAGGATCGATCTGACCGGAGCCCGAGACGGTCGATCTGACCGGAGCCCGAGACGAGCAGAACGCGACAGGATCGGCCGCGAACGACCGCTCTGGAACCCCGAGAAAAGTTTCGGGTCTACCCAGGATGAGCGGTCGGCGCAAGCCCACGAGCGGCCGGTGTTGGGCCCGCGATCGGGTCCGGCCTTGCTACGATCTTCCGACGCTCGAGCGCCATCGATCGGCGCCGCGTCCGACACCCCGGAGGCCCGCTTTGTCGCAGCCGCCCACGCTCCACGTCTCGAGCCATCCGGCAATCCTCCACAAGTTGGCCGTCCTGCGCGACGGGCGGACCGAGCCGAAGAAGTTCCGCGAGGTCGTTCGCGAGCTGTCGTGGCTCCTCGGCTACGAGGCGCTCGCCGACGTCCGGACACGGCCCCTCACGATCCGGACGCCGATGGAGGAGATGGAAGCGAGCGAGCTCGCCGACCGGATCGGCCTCATGCCCATCCTGAGGGCCGGGCTCGGCATGGTCGACGCGATGCTCGAGCTGATGCCCACTGCCCAGGTCTGGCATCTCGGACTGTTCCGCGACGAGCGAACGCTCCAGCCGGTCGAGTACTACAACAAGCTTCCGGACTCGGCGTCGGTCGACCTGTGCCTGATCCTCGACCCGATGCTCGCGACCGGCGGCTCGGCGACGGCGGCGATCGATGTGCTCAAGAAATGGGGCGCGGTCAAGCCGGTCCGGATCAAGCTCGTCAACCTGATCGCGGCGCCCGAGGGGGTGGCTGCGGTCGCCGAGGCCCATCCGGACGTCGAGATCCACTGCGCCGCCCTCGACCGCCAGCTCAACGAGAAGGGCTACATCATGCCGGGGCTCGGTGACGCCGGCGACCGCCAATTCGGGACCGGCAAGGTGGGCTGACCTGGGGCCCGCTGTCAGGGCGGTGTGGCGTGGCGTTTCGCACGGTTGTTGTTAGTTCGGCGGGAAGCGCCCGACGAAGAGCCGCGATCAGGTCGTCGGCCGTGAATGGCTTGTGGACCAGGGCTGACGTCGGCCCAACGTCGGCATCCGAGCCTGAGCCCTGCGAATACCCGGACATGAAGACGACCGGCGTGCCCGGACGATCGGCCAGGAAGCGTCCAGCGAGGTCCGGTCCGCGCATGTTGGGCATGACCACGTCCGTCAGCAGCACGTCGATGGGACCGGGATGGCTGTGTGCCCTGGCCAATGCTTCGAGACCGTCCGAGGCAGCGATCACCACGTATCCGCAACGCTCGAGAATTCTGGCGGTCACGCGCCTCACCGCAGCATTGTCGTCCACCAGCAGCACGGTCTCCGTCGGGCGAACTGCGGGCACCCCTGGCTCGCGCGTCGGCGCTACATGCGCGGTCGCCTGGGCGTCGGTGCTGGGCAGGTAGACGGTGACCGTCGAGCCCTCGCCGAGCTGACTGTCCACGGTGATCGATCCGCCGCTCTGTTGGACGAAGCCGTACGACGTCGCGAGCCCGAGTCCGGTGCCCTTGCCGACCTCCTTGGTCGTGTAGAAGGGCTCGAATATGTGGGCGCGGGTCTCCGGATCCATGCCGGTCCCTGAGTCGTCCACGGCGAGCGTCGCGTAGCGCCCCGGCACCAAGCCCGCGGGGTGCCCATCGGCCGGGACCACGACCTCACCGACGGCGATGCTGAGGGTGCCACCCATCGGCATGGCATCGCGGGCGTTGACGACCAGGTTCATCAACACCTGCTCGATCTGGCCGCGATCCGCAAGGACGCGCGCGATTCCGGGTCGCAGGTCGGTGAACAGTTCGATGTGCTCTCCGATCGTCCGTCGAAGCAATGTTTCGATGTCGGTCACGAGCTCGCCCAGGTCGACGGCTCCGGGCGCCAGGACCTGCCGGCCGCTGAACGCCAGGAGCTGCCTGGTCATGGCCGCCGCTCGATCGCCAGCATCGCGGATCTCCATGACGGAGTCGCGAGCCGGGTCCCCTTCCGGGAGTTCGTCCACCAGCAGGTTGGCGTGGCCAAGGATCACCGTCAGGAGATTGTTGAAGTCGTGCGCGATACCGCCGGCGAGTTGGCCCACGGCCTCCAGTCGCTGGGCGCGACGGAGCTGCTCCTCCAAAAGGCGACGATTCGACAAGTCCACGATGTACGTGAGACAGGTCCCCTCGCTGGCATCGAGGAGCGCGACACCGACGAGCACGGGGACGTGCGATCCATCCTTGCGGACGTACGCACTCTCACGCGGCGCGGACACACCGGTCGCGAGGAGCTGTTCCACGGCACGCGTGGTGTCCGCCTGGACATCAGGCGGCGTCACGGCATCCCAGTCGATGGCCACCGCGAGCAGCTCGTCCCTGCTGTAGCCCAGAAGCTGCAGGTAGGCGTCGTTGGCCTCGAGTGTCCGACCCGTCAGGTCCGCGATCGTGATCCCGATGATGTTGGAATCAAACAGCCGGCGGAAGCGCTCTTCGCTCCGGTGCAAGTCCCGTTCGGCCTCGTAACGTGACTCCATCGCGGCCAGGACGAGGGCCGCCGCCTTCCGATCGCTGATGTCGCGAATCGCAGCCGTGACGAGGATGCCTTCGGCGCTGCCGAGCGGGCTGAGCATCAGCTCGATCGGAAATTCGCTTCCATCCTTGCGGCGAGCGATCAGTTCGATGCCGGTGCCGATCTGCTGGGCGAGGGCTGCCTCGGACGACCTCAGCGCGTCGGCCACGAGGCGCTCGGCGTAGCCGATCGGAATGAGCTTGCTGACCGCCGTGCCGACTAGCTCGTTCCGGCCGTAGCCGAATTGTCGCTCGGCCTGGACGTTGAGAAGAACGATGTCGCCGGCGTGGTTGACAACGACCATCGCGTCGGGCGCGGCCTCCAGCAACCCCTGGTAGCGGGCGTCCATCTCGACCAGGACTCGTTCGCCGGCCTTGCGCGCGGTGATGTCGCGAATCACAGCCGTCACAAGAACGCCGGTCGCACTCTCCAGCGGGCTGAGCAGCATCTCGAGCGGAAAGCTGGTGCCGTCCTTGCGCAGGCCGACGAGCTCGAGTCCTGATCCCATGTCCTGCGTCCGGGCCTGAGCTGCGCTGCGCAGGCCATCGGCGACCAGCCGTTCAGCGTACCCAGTGGGAATGAGGTCCTTGATGGGTCGGCCGAGGAGCTCCCTCCGGTGGTAGCCGAACTGCTTTGCCGCCTGAGCGTTCAAGAGCAGGATGTCGCCGGCTGGATTGACGACGATGGTGGGGTCCGGCGACGCATCGAGGAGCCCGCGGTAGCGAGCGTTCGAGGCCTTCGTCTCGGCGACGGTCAACTGCCGGACCGATCTCGGACGTCTAGCCGACTCCAGTGCCGGCCCACCCACGGAGGGGACCATCAGTCCGACGGCGTTCGTCATGGCCGCTCATCCCCACTCATCCACGGCCCGAACGCGTTCGTTGCATCGATACCACCGACGCGGTCAGCGTCCGGCCCGAAGACACGGTGAAGACGACGGACCCGAAGCGTGGAGTTGACGCACCGAGGGGATGCTCAGCGGCCGGATGGGGTGACGCACGGAGCGCCATGACGCGCCAGTTTCTGCGCCGGCCGCTCGCTGTCAATGTGCGACGACATGGAACGAGAGGACGGACTTCCCTACACCATAGCCCGGGCCGTGGCCGCTGGCAACCAGCCGAGGTCCTGCTCGGAACCCCCATTCGTCCCCCTGGCCAGCCGCGTGGCTCGGGTACAGTACCGACAGGTTATATAACCAGTAGGTACTCCGACAATGCAGGGACTCGACTTCCTCAGCCTCACCTTGGCGGCCCTGGCCGACCCGACCCGGCGAGCGATCCTGGCCCGGCTCGCCCAGGGCGACGCCTCGGTCAAGGACCTGTCCGCGCCGTTCGCGATGACCCAGCCCGCGATCTCGAAGCACCTTCGGGTGCTCGAGCGGGCCGGCCTCGTTCGGCAGGGACGGCAGGCCCAGTGGCGACCACGCCACCTCAACCCGGAGCCCCTCCGCGACGTCGCCGAGTGGGTGACGCAGTTCCGCCGGCACTGGGAGGACAGCTTCGAGCGGTTGGACGCGCTTCTTCGCGACGTCCAGGCAACGAACGATCAGCCAACGAAGGAGCACGGACATGGAGACGACGATGACCTCGACGCGCATCGATCGCGGTAGCACGGCCACGACCACCGTCTATTCCGAGGGCGGCGACCTGGTGATGAAGCGGACCTTCGACGCGCCACGCGAGCTCGTCTGGAAGGCCTTCACCGACCCCGACCTCATCCCGCGCTGGTGGGGCCCCCACGGCAGCACGACCCGGGTCGAGGAGATGGATGTCCGGCCGGGCGGCAAGTGGCGTTACGTGAGCTCGGCGGCCGATCGCGAGGACGTCGCCTTCTACGGCGAGTATCTCGAGATCGACCCCCCGGCCGCGTTCCGCTGGACCTTCTTGTTCGATGTCGATGGCATGGGCGTCCAGGGCGGCCCCGAGACGTTCCGCTTCGATGAGATCGACGGCAAGACGACGGTCACCTCGATCGGCCACATGGGTTCGCCCGAAGCAATCGAGGGCGCCCTCGGGAGCGGGATGCTCGCCGGCGCCATCTCGACGTGGGACCGCCTCGAGGCTCTGCTCGCCGAAGGCTGACCGCCGGATCACGGCCGGACGACCCGCCTCCCGATGGGTCGCCCGGTGCGTTCACGCTCCGGAACCTGGCTCGCCGTGCCGGCGGCGAAGCCGACGACCCCGCCGGCTCTCGTTCGATGGGCGATACTCCGGCCGTGACCGACGCGTCCCGTTCGACGACGGCGGCCCCGCCGGGGGGTGCGCGCCCCGCTCTCGCCATCCTGATCGCCATGGTCGTTGTTCTGGCCGCAGCCTGCGGCGACAAGCCCGTCGCGACCAACCCGGCCTCGATCGCGTCGGCCAGCGCGCGCGCCGGTGCGTCGCCGGCTCCGACCCCCTCACCCACGCCGGATCCAGCGAAGGCCGCAGTGAAGGCGTTCGTTGCGCTGGTCACGAAGGACGGCTTCAGCTACCAGGCCACGTTCAGCGGCCGGTCCCGCCACGCGACCGACATCCTGCCCGTGACCAAAGGGCTGCTCCAGGTGTCCGGCAAGAACGTCCTGGTCCGGGCCACGTTCAAGTGGCCCGGCGGCAATCGCGATGCAGTCGAGCATCGGTACGTCGGCGGCAAGGCCTGGATCCGATATGACGCGATCGATACGTACCATCGGGTCACGCTCCGCGGCGCCGACACGATGGCCGCATTCGCCGCGATCCACACCGTCGCCGATGTGACCTATCTCGGCCCGGTGAAGTCCGGCGGCAAGACCTACTACCAGGTCTCGTTCCGGTCGGCGATCGTCAACCCCCTCATGATCCCGGCGGCCAACCTGACGGAGACCGCGCTGACCTCGCCGAAGCTGACGCTCCTCATCGACGCGGCGGGCAAGCCTGTCAGGGGAACCGCGGAGATCGACGGCCGTGGCCGTGTCTCCGGTCAGCTCTAGGAGATCGTCATCGACCTGACGACGATCATGTTCACCAAGGTCGGCCAGGCGGTCACGATCAAGGCGCCCTAGCGGGCAGCTCCGAACCCGGTCGCGGGGCATCTGCCGCCCGGGCGCCCGGTCACGTGTCAGCCTTGCGGCACCACGATCACGTATTTCCCGTACCAGGCGAGGTCGTAATACGGGGTGGCGTCGGTCTGGAGATAACGGTTCAGGGGCGTCGAGCCGGCCGCGTAGGAGCGGTGCGAGTAGCCGTACGGATCGCTGATCCAGACCGAGCTGAGGGTGAACGAGGCGTGGTGGGCGGGGTTGGACGAGACCGTGAAGCCGGTCATGACCATCGCGTGCGTGCCGTAGCGCACGAGCAGGCCAACAGGCTTGCCGGTGATCGCGATCTGGGTCGCTGCCCGCCGGAGCGCCCTCGACGCGCTGCTGTACGCCTCCCACCTGTAGGTCGTCGGCCGCCCCGTGTAGCGCGAAAAGTACGTTGCCGCCTTCGACCAGCCGAGCGGATCAGAGCCACGCTGGGTGGCGTTCGAGAGCGCATCGCGCGGCTGCTCGTAGCGCAGGATCGCCAGCTGGCTCAGCTTGAGATCGCGGCGGGCGATGAAGTTCATCATCATCGCCGTCGACGCGGCGGTGCACGTTCGGCTGTCGACCTGGTGCTCGTAGCCGGCGGCGAAGAAGAGGTCCCGGCTGTACGTCGAGGCCGCGCCGGCCGGCGCCGACCCGACGACCAGGAGCCCGATGGCGAGCAGGATCGGCAGGATCCGGAGGCGGCGGTGGCGGGCGGACAATGGGCACCTCCGGCGCGATCACGCGATCCTGCTGGGGGCCGGGCCTGCGATCGCCGGTCAGGCCCAGTTTAGGCGGCGTGGCAAACCGGACCAGCGGGCGCGTGGCAGGTGGCGCGGCGGGCGCCGAAACCGAACGGCCGGCCCCTGGCGGGACCGGCCGATTTCGGTGG
>JACDAH010000042.1 GCA_013695505.1 Chloroflexota bacterium
GTCCCGGCGGTCGCGCCGGCCCCGTTCGTCGTGAGCGGCGGATCCTCTTTGACGGCGTTCGTGCCGAGATCCATCCGTACGACGTGACCGACGAGACGCCGGACAGGGCCGAGGCGATCGATTGCAAGTGGGGAGCGCGGGGGATCAACGCCGACGTCCTCCACCAGCTCGACGATGCGCGGTCCCATGCTGCCGACGAGGACGAGAGCCTGGTCGCCACGCTCGTCGTGTACGACGCCGAGCGGTCATGTGCCGTCCGGCTCGATCGGGAGACCGCCCCCCATGCCGCGACCCGGATCATCGGTCTCGAGAGCCTCGATAGCCTCGCGACGCCCCCATGACGCCGCCGACGTGCGGCCGCCGATGACCGCCGGCGACGCGACGGGAACCCTCGACGACGGCCGATCGGCGTGGGAGACGACGTACCGCGTCCGGTTCGACGAGGCGGGTCCCGACGGCCTGCTGCGGACCTCGGGTTTCATGCGCTACGCCCAGGATCTCGCCTGGCAGCACTCCGCCGATCTCGGGTTCGGTCGGGCCTGGTACGCCGAGCGGGCACTGACGTGGCTGGTCCGGGCGGCCGAGCTCGTCATCGACGCTGCCCCGGAGATGGGCACGGTGCTCTCGGCCCGGACGGCGATCGTCGGCATCCGCCGCGTCTTCGCCCGCCGCCGCGGCGAGTTCCATCTCGCCGACGGGACATCGGCCGGCTGGGTCCACACTGATTGGGTACTGATCGACGCCCGCGGCGCCCTGACCCGGATTCCGGCCATCTTCCCCGAAGTCTTCGGTGGCGCAGAGCTGATGGCCCCGGTGGGACGGATCCCGCTGCCGCCGACGCCGCCGGACGCGGTCCATCGATCCTTCACCGTCCGGCCCCACGAGCTCGACCCGATGGATCATGCCAACAACGCCGTCTATCTCGACTGGATCGAGGAGAGCCTCGCCGCGGCGGGGGACGTGGCCCTGACCGGAGTCGAGCGCACCCGGCTTCCCCGACGCTATCGGATGGAGTTCGCTCTCGCGGTCGAGGCCGGCGCCGAGCTCGACGGCGCCGCCTGGCGCGACGGCGATGGCTGGGCTTACCGGCTGACCGGCGCGTCCGACGGGATCGACCGGTTTCGGGCCCGAGTCACGATGGGCGCGGCCGCGGCCACACGCGGCGAGGAGGACGGATGACCCGAACGGTGCTCACCGGTGGCCGGGTGTTCGACGGGACCGGCAGCGATCCGGAGCACGCCGACATCGCGATCGAGGACGGCCGGATCGTCGGGCTCGGAACGGGGCTCGACGGCGACATCGAGGTCGACGTCCGCGATCGGACGATCCTGCCGGGGTTGTTCGACTGCCACATCCACGTCTGCGTCTCGAACGTCGATCTCTGGGGATCCGTCCAGCAGCCGTTCTCGCGGCAGTTCTACGAGGCGGCGATCAACCTCCGCAAGACCTTGGCGATCGGGATCACGTCGGCGCGCGATGCCGGCGGCGCCGATCTCGGGATCAAGGAGGCCGTCGCCGACGGGACGATCCCGGGCCCGCGCCTCCAGATCTCGATCAGCATGCTTAGCCAGACCGGTGGCCACGGCGACGACTGGTACCCGTCCGGCGCGGAGGTGCCCTTCATGGCCCCCCACCCCGGCCGTCCGTCGGGGATCGTGGATGGTGTCGACGAGGTTCGTCGGAAGGTCCGCGAGCTCCATCGTGACGGGGCCGACGTGATCAAGGTCGCGACCTCGGGCGGTGTCCTGTCGGCCCGCGACGATCAGCGCCACGCCCACTTTCGACCGGCCGAGCTCGAGGCTCTCGTCGAGGAGGCGACCGCCGCCGGGATGTACGTCATGGCCCACGCCCAGGGGGCGGACGGGATCAAGAACGCGGTCCGCGCCGGGATCCGGTCGATCGACCACGGGATCTATCTCGACGACGAGGGGATCGAGCTGATGCTTCGCCGCGGGACGTGGTTCGTGCCGACCCTGGTGGCGCCGCAGGGCGTACTCGAGGCGGTCGACGCCGGCGTCAACCTGCCGCCCGCCATCGTCGACAAGGCCCGGATGGTGATCGACGTCCATCGGGCGGCCTTCCGGCGGGCGGTCGAGGCCGGCGTCCGGATCGCGATGGGAACCGACAGTGGCGTCACGCCCCACGGCCGGAACCTGCGCGAGCTCCAGCTGATGGTCGACGGCGGGATGGCCCCGGCGGCCGTCCTCGAGGCGACGACGCGGTCCGCCGCGGAGCTGCTCGGCGTGGACGACGACCTTGGCACGATCGCCGAGGGCAAGCTTGCCGATCTCGTCGTCGTCGCCCGTGACCCGTACGACTTCACGGACCTCGCCGACCGGGTCGAGCAGGTCTGGCAGGGCGGCACGCGGGTCGTTTTGTCGGGACCTGAGCCACCGTCGTGAACTGCGCGGGATGTCATCGGGACCGACCCAGGGGATAACTCGCCCAGCGAGCGCTAGGGCCAACCGCCCCTGGCGACCGGCCCCAATCACCCTTCGCTTCGCTCGCCCGGCGAGCCGAACCGCGAGCAGAGGGGCCCATGAGTCCGCCGCGGCCCTCGTCGGGGCGCGCCGATCGACACACGGCTCGCTGGGCGAGCGGCCTCGAGCGGTCGGCAAGGGACCGGCCAGGTCGCGTGTCAGTTGCCGCAGGGCGCCACGTTCCGCCAGTTGGCAACCACATCGTTGACGGTCTGGGTGCCGCTCACGCCATCGCTCAAGGTGAGCTGGCGGTTGGCGATCTCCCCGCAGACACTGTCCTTCTCGACGTAGTCCCATGAACCGAGCGCGTACTTGTATTCGAGCTGAGTCGTCTCCTTGCCACCACGCCATGGCTGTCGATCAGCCGGGGCGCCACGACGTGTAGACCGGCGGCCAGTCGTCGGCCGTCGCCCGCTCGCCGAAAACGGCGTGATCGATCGTCAGCTCGTACAGGATGTAGCCGTCGTCGACCTCGAACGACCACTCGGCGGCGGCAGCGGCGCGCGCGGCTGCGTCGGTCACCTCGACCGCCCGGCCACGGACGAGGAACTCGTGGGGCACGGCCGGGTCCTGGTGGGCATGGAGCGCGTAGCGGCCGTCGCCGGCCAGATCGCCAGCCTTGCCTGAGCCGACGATCACGAACGTCAGCAGCCGTCCGCCGACGATCCGGACGTTGACTGGGTGGATTCGCGGCGCGGCGTTGCCGCGGACAGTGGCCAGGAATCCCTCGCCGATCCCGGTTCGCTCGATCAGCGCGCGCCCGGAGGCGGCGGTCGTCGGGTCGGCGGTCTCGAGGTCGGCCCAGCTGGTCATCGGTGGCTCCTTCGGTTCGATCAGCTCAGGCCGGAGCGAAGCCGCTCGTTGGCAAACCCGTCGCGGCTGTCGGTGCCGAACGCGAAGCTGAGGGCGGACAGGGCGACGAGGGCGATGACGATGGCGGCGAGGGCGAGCAGTTCATCCATTGTGAGTCACCTTTGAGATCGTGCGAGTCGGGTCGTCAGTTCAATGAGGGCATGATGCCTTCTCTACCGGTCCTCTGCTAAGGTCCGGTTGAATGAAGAGATCGAAGACCAGTTCCGGCCTCGAGCTGCTCGTCGAGCTCGACCGGGCCGGCGGCGAGCCGCTCCACCGCCAGCTCGAGCGCGCCCTGCGCGGCGGCGTTCGCAACGGGCGGCTGGCGCCAGCAAGCCCACTCCCGTCGAGTCGTGGCCTGGCCGCCCAGCTCGGCGTTTCGCGCGGGATCGTCGTCGAGGCCTACGAGCAGCTCGTCGCAGAGGGCTATCTCGCCAGCCGGCCCGGCGGCGCGACACGGGTGGCCCGAGGCGCCGCCGCCGCCGCCCCGGGCTCTCGCACCACCCCGGATCCGCCGAGCTTCACGTTCGACTTCC
>JACDAH010000046.1 GCA_013695505.1 Chloroflexota bacterium
AGCCCGGGCCGTTCGATCTACATCATCGAGTGACTCACGATGCCGGCGCGCTACGGGTTTGGAGGGGTCGTGATAAAGGCGCCCGCAACGTATGAGACAACTCATTGAACGCCTGAACGAGCCGTTCAGCCGCGGGGTATTTGGTCGCGGCATCCGTCTCCGACACATCGTCGTTACCGCGATCTCGCTGGCGGGCACGATGGTGTGGCGAGCGCTCTCGGCTTCCCGTTCTGCTGGATTGCTGCCCGCTTCTTCAGCGCGGAGGCGATCGGCCTCGCGGCCGCCGCGATGCAGCTAATCGGAGGGACCGCGGGAGCCCGCTTCGGGACCCTCCTTGTCCGGGACCTCTCGCGACACCCAGGCCATGAGCGTCATCTGATCGAATCGAGCCTGACTCCGCGGAGACCTTCCAGTCGAAGGTGTACCCGTACTCCATCTTACTCCCGCCGGGCGTCGCGACGCGGGTCTGGTACGCCGCGACGAGGCCGTGGGACGGGGTCTTGCAATTCTTTAGCGAGTCGCGGGACTCGCCGGTCATCGACGCCAACGGGCCTCGCGACGGCGGTCTGTTCATCCTCGGGACGACGACATCTGCACGTTGAGCTCGTTCGTCGATCGGGTCGCGGGGAACCCAATCTCGGTTCCACGGTTGCGGCGCGCCAAAGGCCATCAAAACGCGCCGAGATCGCCGGCGAGCCGGCGATGTCCTTCATCCAGGAATGCGCCGACGACACAGTTGCCGTGCGCGTTGTCAGCCTCCATGCCGGGTTCGGGATCGCGGCGAACATCCAAGCCGACAACATCTCAGCATCGAAGGAGCCGGTCGTGCAAGCGGATCTATTGAGCTGGCTCGTGGGCCTGATGTGGCGCTGACTCGGCGTTGACGCTAAGTGCCCATGCGGGGACGCTCCGTCTCAGTAAATCCGCGCCTTACCGGCCGGCTTCCCGATGCCGCCATTCGCAACCGGCTAATCGGCGAGGGCGAGCTACCGGTGCGTGCCGATGCCTGGATCGCCGCGTGGGCGTCCGTGGCGGCCCGAGATGGCCTCGAGCCCGGTGCGGGCTACTGGGACGCGGGCTGGACGTGGATGACGCCTCGAACCTTGTGCACCGTTTTCAGGCGTCGCTGGCGTCGGTCGGACTCCCGCGCCAGCGCTTCCATGACCTGCGCCACGCTTGCGCCACGCTCCGGCTCGAGCAGGGCGAGGACCTGGCGGTCGTGTCGCGCGTCCTCGGCCACGCCAGCCTCTCGACCACGGCCGACACGTACGGCCATCTGACGAGCGCAATGCTCGACCGGGCCGCAGAACGGACGGACACGATCCTCGGTCGCGAAACCGCTTAGGGGTACCGAGTGGGGTACGACCCGAAATAGCAAACGGCCCTCGGTTCGTTCCGAGGGCCGTTTTCGTGCTTGCCGGGGTGGTGAGCCGGGGGAGACTCGAACTCCCAACCAACTGATTAAGAGTCAGTTGCTCTGCCATTGAGCTACCGGCCCAGTAGTTTCACGCTCAGTTGCAGCAGATGACTGAACGTTTCGCTGATCGGTGCTTGACTGCACCGCTCCGAGAGCAGATGATTGCGAGTGTTCAGATCCGCAACCACGAGGCTCAGGTGATGCAATCAGCACCGACCAGCGGGAGCGAGTTTATCGCAGCCGGGGACATTCCGGCCAACGCGCAGTCGTTCGCCCGCAGCCTTCGAGCGGCCAACAAAGCGCCGGCGACGATCAAGGCCTACCTGGACGCCGTCGCCCGCCTGGACGGCTTCCTCGAGGTCCACGGGATGCCCCGGGCGGTCGGCGCGATCCACCGCGAGCATGTCGAGGCGTTCGTCGAGGATCAGCTGGCCCGGCTCAAGCCGGCCTCGGCCGCGAACCGCTACCGGTCGCTCCAGCAGTTCTTCCGATGGCTCGTCGACGAGGGTGAGATCACGAGCTCGCCGATGGCCCGGATGAAGCCGCCGACCATCCCTGAGACGCCGCCCGACGTCCTTCGCGACGATCAGCTCCAGAAGCTCATCGCTGCAACCGCGGGCCAGGGCTTCGACGAACGACGGGACCGGGCGATCCTGATGCTGATGATCGACACCGGGATCCGGCTCGGCGAGGTCGCCGGCTTGGCCGTCAGCGACATCGACTGGGACCACGAGGTCGCGGTCGTGACCGGCAAGGGGCGCCGCCCACGGACCGTGGCGTTCGGGCGCAAGGTCGCCCAGTCGCTCGATCGGTACGCGCTGATCCGTGGCCAACACCCTGATGCTCGGTCGCCCGACCTGTGGCTCGGCCGCAAGGGTCGGCTGACGTCAACGGGCATTGCGCAGATGCTCAAGCGCCGGGCGGGCGAGGCCGGCGTCGGCGACATCCACCCACACCTGTTCCGCCACACCTTCGCCCATCAGTGGCTCGCCGAGGGCGGCTCCGAGGGCGACCTGATGCGCCTCGCCGGCTGGCGCTCGAGGACGATGCTCCAGCGCTATGGCGCGTCGGCCGCGACCGAGCGAGCCGTGGCCGCACATCGAAAGCTCAGCCCCGGCGACCGGCTGTGAAGCCCGCGACGATCCTGAACAACAAGATCATTTGCCCGGCCTGCGGGGCGGAGATCGGCCGACTCGCGGGCCACGACCCTGCGGGACGCGCGATCGCCCA
>JACDAH010000068.1 GCA_013695505.1 Chloroflexota bacterium
GTGTCGATCGCTGCGTCGGAGTCCACGATCGCATCCGCTGCGGCCCTGTAGGCGGGCTCGCGTGTGGCACCGAGACGTGCCAGGGACTCCGCCGGATTGTCGGCGAGCATCGGGCGGCCATCTCCGATGCCGACGCGCCCGGACAAGACGCTTGTCGGTGCTCGTAGCCAGATCACGATCCCTGCTGCTCGAAGCAGTTCGCGGGTCGCCGGCCGGAGCACGGTTCCGCCACCACAGGCGATGACGAGCGCCTCCTGTGACTCGATCGTCTCGGCCACGACCCGTTGCTCGAGGTCTCTGAGGCGCGCCTCACCGAGTGTCGCGAATGCCTCCGTGAGCGGCGCTCGGGCGAGTTCGATCAGGACGTCATCGGTGTCGACGAAGCGGCGGCCCAGGCGATCAGCGCATCGCCGGCCGACGGTCGACTTGCCGACTCCCATCAGCCCGATCAGGACGAGATGTCGGCGATCAGGAACGGATTGCGCCATCCACGGACCATACAACGATGTGCTCGGCCGTCAGGAGATGTGGATTCGGCGCCCTCAGCCGAGGAGCAGATTTCCGGTGAAATCCTTCGCGAGCGGACCCGCCGCCTCGGCCGGCATGTCGAGAGAGGCGAGCGCCTCATCCTGACCCTCGGCGATCCAGTCGATGAGGTCGCGATTGATGATCACGGTGCCCGCACGGCGCTCCTGTGACTGGCCCGCGAGGCTGAACCGAACGACGGCGTCGCTGACCGCCACCATGGGTCGGCGGCGTCGGAAGCTCGCGATCGGGTCACTGCCCGGGATGGTGTGAACGAACCCGTGAACTTCGTACGGGGCCGCTTTGACGACGATCGGGTGCTGGCGGGTCCGCTGGCGACGAGCGGCATTTCCGCGCGGACCAGTCGCCTGGACCAGGAATAGCTCGTCGCGGGTGATCAGAAGGTCATGCAGCTCGATCGCCAGCGAACCGTCGAGCGGCGTCACGAGAACGTCGACGAGCTGGAACGACTCGTGCTGGTTCAGGAGGTCACTGAGGCGCTCCTCGGATAGACCGATGCGCCCGGAAAGAGTGCAGTCCTCGGCGTAGGCGATGAACTCGACCTCAGGAATCCGCAGTGGCGCCTCTGGGTCCGGATCGGGGTCCTGCGGAGAGCTCCGGTGGAAGACCAAGCGGAACGGCGCGCGCAATTCCGCCGCGAAGCGGCGTCTTCGGTTTGGCATGGTGGCCTACGCGCGAAGGATGAAGATCGGCTCACGGTGAACGTGCCACACGGCACGCGTTCCTCAGAGTTTCGGGGCTGACCGCTCGCCCGACCATGGCTCAATCGTCCGGGCACGACGGGTCGGCCGCCGATCCTGCGAAGAGTTGATGCCGGCAACGAACCGTCCGGGGTCCGCGCGGCGCAAGCTCACCGGTATCCGGCTGCCTCCGGGGCAGGGAGTGACGACGCGGTCGTCTTGCGAGCGACGCTCCGACCGTCGCTTCGACTCGGCCG
Source organism: Chloroflexota bacterium (assembly GCA_013695505.1). Lineage (GTDB taxonomy): Bacteria > Chloroflexota > Limnocylindria > Limnocylindrales > CSP1-4 > CF-46. Next base: position 1,484 of record JACDAH010000068.1, read on the forward strand.
AGACGAGCGCGAGCGCCGGATCATCGGCCCTCGCCGTCGGCCTTCTCCGGCTGGCCGCTGACCCATCGACCCTCGCGGTAGACGTACCAGACCGTGCGGCGCTCCCCCTCGATGTCGCGCGCGCGGACGACGACGCCCGGGTACCGCTCCTGCAGCGCGGATGCCAGCGCCTCCGGGGTCTGGGCGCCTTGATCGAGGAGTCCCCTCGCGTGCGTGCGGAACTCTTCGTCGGCGCGCGGATTCGTGACGAGCTCGATGTCCAATCGCCATTCCCCGGGACGCGGTGGAGACGGAGCCAAGCGTACGAGCGGCACGACCAGATCGCGTTACGCGAAGGAGACAGCGACGTGTCAGATCCGCAGCGCCAGGCGACCTGTCGGCGTCCGCTTCATCGTCCGTGGCTGGCGGGAGGCACGGGGAACTTGGTGCCCGTCGGTCGCCGAGATGGTCATGCGATGCGGATCACGCCGGGACGCCCCTACGCGGTCCGGAATGGCGGACGCGTCGCCTGATCGACGATCCAGCGATGCGCCTCCTCCCAGTAGGCGCCATCGTGAGGCCGATCGTCGGAGGCGGTAGCGCGCTCCCAGGCGCCAACCATCGCCTCGGCTCGCGTCGGCAGCTCACCGGCTCCAATGAGACGATTGACCAGGGCGGCACGTCGGGCGTCACTGAGACGGTCGGGTGTCGATCGACGAGACATGTTGACCTCCGGTCGGTGGAGGTCGACGACCGGTACCCGACGACCGTGGAAGGCCATGGTAATCCGGTGGCGCTGACACCTTGCCTGTCATCGACCATCGAGCCGGGCGCGCTCGGGAGGCCCCGGGTCAGTCGTGGAGCTGCAGCGCCGGTGCCGTGCGGCGGTGCCGGTCCCGGGCTGACGCGGCCGGGCCAGCGGGACCATCCCATCCGCTGCCGACGACGATGACCGTCGGATGGCGGTTCGGCGACGATGAGCACTTCAACGCGAGC